>JAEMPZ010000110.1:0-2140 GCA_022759065.1 Acidobacteriota bacterium
GAGCCGAGTTGCGCGCTGTTCCAGCCTCCTTCGGAAGACTCCACCCTGTAAGAAGCGGCGTTGACTCCGTTCTCGCAGGCGACTCCGTCAAACAGGTAAAACTCAAACTCAGGCCCCCAAAAGCTCCGATCCGCTACGGCGCTCTTATTGAGGTAAGCTTCAGCCTGCTGAGCTATGGCTCGAGGGTCGTACCGGAACGGCTGGCGTGTGTCCGCCTCAAGGGTCCTGCATATAAAGCTGATTGTGGGCACGTCCCAAAATGGGTCGAGAAAGGCCGACTTCAAGTCCGGTACCAGCACCATGTCGCCGCCAGAAACCGGCTTGAACCCGACGCTCGAGCCGTCGAATCCCACCCCCTTGTCCATGAGAGAGCGAGTGAATTGTTTGGAAGGCAGCGTGAGGTGGTGCCACCTTCCCCAGAGGTCGCTGAACTTCAGGTCGAGCATCGCCATGCCGCGCTCGCGTATATAAACCTCAGCTTCATCAAATGTCTGGAACACTGATAACCTCCATCTAACAGCGGGCCCGGCGCCTGCAAGGCGCTCGCCCATGAACGCATTATGACATGAATGGGGCAGGGGGTAGCATGGTTTCGCTAAAGGCCGTATGCTATAGGCATGGGGGTTCTGCTCTGGATACATCCCGCTTGCGGTTCTGCTCTTGAGGCGGAGATAATCCGCCTCGACGTCGGAGAAGTCAGCGGCGCCATGACGCCCGACGATGGAGTTCCGGGCCGAGGCGGGATTGGGAACATTTTCATCATGGGGCAGCGCCTACTCTTCAAGCGTGAGAGGCGAGGCGGATTGTCCAGCCGCTTTATGCCTGACCTGTATTTTAACCGTGAACCATTCCTCAGGGAGTTGAGCCTCTCGCTCATGATGGAAGCGAAGGGCTTGGCCCCGCGCATAATAGCCAGATGGTTTTTAGCCACGGCGGGCGCGGCGGAGGTTTTCACCCTTATGCAGCCGTTGGAGAACGCTGTCTCCCTTATGGAGATCCTGAGTTCCGGGGGGCAGGGAACAACCCACCTTAAAGCCGCCGGCGAGCTTGTCGGCAGGCTTCACGCCCTCGGCGTTTATCACGGAGACCTCAACGCGGGCAACGTTTTGATTGATGGAAGTGGCCGGCCTTGGGGGATAGACTGGAGGCATTCCTCCATTTTCACCCCCTTTCCAGACGAACTCCGGCTTGCGAACCTCCGGCGGCTTGAAAGGTCCATCGTCAAAACCCTATCTCAGACAGGCGCGCGCCTTGGACAGGATGGCTGGGAGGCGCTGGCAATGGGTTATAGGGAGGGAGGCGGGTTTGGTGGCGAGCCCGTGACGAAACAATGGCTGAAATCGGCGGGGCGAGGGTTCTTTATACGCCGGTTCTTTTGGGAACGTTTTAAGAATTCAGGCAGGCCTCTCTTCCCGCCCTGGAAGAATTAATTCCATCAACTTTTCGAGCGCCCGGCATTCCAATTGGCGCACCCTTTCGCGGCTTAAGCCCAGCCTCGCGCCTATGTCTTGGAGCGTTAAGGGCTCCGAACCATCAAGGCCGAAACGCATCGAGATGATTGCTCTTTCGCGGACAGTGAGGGTGGCAAGTGCTCGGCCAAGAAGTTGCATGGTTTCGGAATGCAGCGCCTGGGTAGACGGGTCCAAGGTTTTTTCGTCGCGCAAGCGATCCTTCCAAGCTGTTTCAGATTCCACGGTTTCATCCAGCGAAACCTCGCCCCTTGAAATCGTGGCGCAGTCGCCGTCGGCAAAGCACCCGAGCCTCGCCGTATCGGCGTTGTCCCCATGCGCCTTTAGCATGACTGCGCCGACTTTTTCATCGCCACGCCTCGCCGACAAAATGCGCGGCCACCGGTAGGCTGGTATCTTGATGTTCTGGCTCTGCTCGGTTATGAGCCTTAGGATCGGCTTTCTGATCCACCATGAGGCATAGGTCACGAATTTACAACCGCGCTCAGGCCGAAAGCGGACCGCGGCCTCAAGAAGCCCCGTAAATCCCTCTTGAATAAGGTCTTCGTAGCTTATCCCTGCGCTTGGATGGTAGTACTCTCTGGCAATGGCGTGGACAAAGGGGGCGTGCCTCCTCACGAGATCGTCGCGGTCCAAAGTGAAACCGTTGCCAGCCCGGTTTTCAGCGCTCC
>JAEMPZ010000110.1:2240-13008 GCA_022759065.1 Acidobacteriota bacterium
CATCACTATGCGACACTTTATGGCAGTATTTTGCCACCTTCTTTTCATGGCCGCCGATTGAAAGCGTAAGGCGGCATATTTCAAACGGCTCCATTTTAGTTTACAATTAAAAATCGGGAGGTGGATATGCAAAAACCTTCAGGGCACGGCCTCTATCGAAATACTGCAAGCTATCTCGGGGCGATCATAGCCGCCATAAACGCGGCGCTGATGCTGGCCTCCCTTGTCTGGCAATTCAGCATTCGGCAGCCGAGCCCTTACGTTGGCATTTTCACCTATATGATCTTTCCCGCATTCCTAACTTTTGGGCTTTTGGTCTTCTTCTACGGCATGAGACGGGAGAGTATTAGGAGGCGCCGCCTTGGCACCACCGAAGCCTTGCCCTACCCAAGCCTTGATCTTAACGATCCTAAACAGCGCAAGCGGTTTGCCATAATAGCCGTGGGCGGCTCGTTGCTTGCCGTTCTCATGGGGTTTGTTGGTTATAACGCTTTTCTCTTCACGGAATCAGTCACGTTTTGCGGGAAGGTTTGCCACACTGTCATGGAGCCGGAATACGTGGGCTACCTGAACTCGCCGCACGCTCGCGTAAAATGCGTTGAGTGCCACGTCGGCGCGGGCGTTTCATGGTACGTGAAATCCAAGCTTTCTGGGGCCTACCAGGTATGGGCAGTGCTCACGAACAGTTACGAGAGGCCAATTCCGGTGCCTGTTACAAACCTGCGCCCAGCGAGGGAGACGTGCGAGGAGTGCCATTGGCCGCAGAAGTTTTTTGGCGCCCAACTCATCCAGATACCACACTTCCGGTATGACGAAACAAACACCGCGGAACAGATCAGCCTCCTTGTCAAGACTGGCGGCGGAAGTCCCAGCCAGGGACTGAACGCCGGCATCCACTGGCACATGATCATAAACAACACTGTCACCTTTGCTCCAGAGGACCGCCAGTATGAAAAGATTCCATGGATTCAAGCGCGCGACCGTAATGGCAATATAACCGAATTCACTGACAAAACCGCCGCCATGACTCCAGAGCTCCTGGCAAAGCTGCCGCGCCACGTGATGGACTGCATGGATTGCCACAACCGGCCTTCGCACATTTTCCCCGCGCCGGACACCGCGGTTGACCAGGCGCTATTCGGAGGCTCGATTTCACGCTCGTTGCCTTGGATCAAGAAGGTCGCCGTGGACAGTCTGATAAGGGAATATTCGAGCCGAGACGAGGCCCATTCCCAGATTGGCAAGGCAATATCGGGCTATTACGAAAAACAGTACCCCGAACTTTTCAAGGCCAGGCGCGCCGAGGTTGATGCAGCCGTGAGCGCCGTAAATGCTTTGTACGATCGCTCCGTGTTTCCCGCCATGCGCGTCAACTGGAAGACCTACGCGACCAACATCGGCCACCGCAACTGGCCAGGCTGCTTCCGCTGCCACGACGGCAACCACGTCTCGAAAGACGGCAAAGTCCTTAGCAAAGAGTGCACGCTCTGTCACACGATGCCGCAGCGGGGAGAACTCTCGCCCATAGGCACGGCGATCCCATCCGGCGGGGAAAACTGGCATCCGTTGCCCCTCACGGGAAAGCACGCCCAAATACCATGCACCTCATGCCATGCCGCCGGTTCCAGGCCGGAGACGACCTGCGCCGGCTGCCACAAATTGAACGCTTCGGCGCCGATGATGGGCGACTGCACCGGCTGCCACAGCGCCCCCGGAGTCAAACTGCCCATAGCGGATTGCAAAGGATGTCACGACGCGCTGGGCGGCCTCCATAAGAAGGGCGGGCACCCCGATGCCGCTTGCACGGATTGCCACAAACCGCACACCTGGAAAGTAACGGAGCGAGCAACGTGCCTGACCTGCCACGACGACAAGAAGGACCACAACGCCCCAACTTTCTGCGGCGACTGCCACGCCTTCAGCACAAAGGCGTGATCCTCGCCCGGCAGCTGTCAAGGCTAGACTGCCCGACAGACGTCCTCCTTTGGTGGTTATCCTCTCATGCCGGTGGCATTCATTCTCTGCGCCTGGGCCGAAGAGGGAATCTGCTCAGGGGGACTGACCGCCATTTAGGGGGCACGCGCCGCTTTATCCTCCCGATTGGTTCTTGTGCTAAACTAATGAGGCCGCGAATGGTCCGCTGGCCGTCTAATGGGAGGAAGCGTGCGCAAACACCGGCCGGGCCACTACATCTTGCTGGTGCTGTTTGTGGCCGCAATGGCCGCCATGGCATCGTGGTATGGAGTGGCGGCTGACCGGCTTTGGGCCATACCAGCGTGCCTCCTCGCCTTTGTTCTTGCGTACGTTTTTGACGTCCCGATTCCAGGCCTTGGACGAATCAACGCCGACCACGTGATAGCTTTTCCGGCGGTGCTGTTGCTAGGCAATCCCGTCTTGACGGGAGTGCTCGCAGGAGGCGGGTACCTGATCAGCCGCCTGTTTCGCCCGAGCACCCTTCGCCCCGGCCTGGCTCTCGCCTTCGACTTTTTTCACACCGGGCTCTCAACGGCGTTTGGGACGGCTCTCGTCCTGGCTTCTGGCCGCTTCTCCTTGGAAGGCCGGCCAACCGCAATCGCTCTCTTATGGCTCATAGCTGGCGTGTGGGTTCAGTTCGCGTCCAGCTTGGTGATGGTTGCAGCGTACAGATTCATTGAGGGGGGGGCCCGAAAGCTATCGGCAAACTTCTGGAAAGGTGCTGGAAAAACCCTGGCCTGGGTCACGCTATCAATTCCCTACGTCGCGCTTGTCATGTTCGAAATTCAGCAAAGGAACGTTTTGACGGCCTTGTTGAGCCTGTTGCCGCTTGCGGCGATTGCCTGGGTTTTGGAAATGGCGGGCGAGAAGGAGCAGAAAAACGCGGAGTTGATAGAAGCCACGCGCCGCCAGGAATTTCTTTTGCAGATGCTTTCAAGCGAAAGCGGGTCGCTGGAGAACGAGTCCTTCCTCAAGATGCTGCTTTCCGGCCTGAACGAATTCGTGCCCTGGGACGCCGAACTGCTTTTCGCGGCGGAGACTCCATTTCAGAGGGAGCCGATCCTCTACTCCCGCGGCTCTTTGCCGCAAGACCCATACGCCGCCAAGTCAAGGCTGGAAGCGATGCTTGAGAGCGGTTCGCTGAAGCTTGCCAAAGCGCACGGCGGAAGAGAGTGCCACCCGCTCCTCATGCCCAAAGCGGAACATCAGCTTCTTGTGCCGCTTGCGACGCGAGAAGTCGCCTTCGGCGTGTTCGTGGCCGAGCGCGAAGGCGACCGCCCCTTCACCGAAGCTGAAATCCAGTTCGCCAACCTCGCCATGGCGCAGATTGCAAGCTATGTCCAAGACGAAATTTTGAAGCGCCAAATACTCTCCACCAACAACAGGCTTACTCAGCAGACTCATTACTTGTCTGAAATCCTTGACGTTTCCAACCTCCTCAAAATTCATATGGACCCGCAAACTATCCTTGAGAAAGTGGCGCGAGGTATTCAACAGAGCGTCGGTTTTCAAAGCGTCCTCATCAGCCTTTACCGGCAGGAAGAGGCGTGTTTCGAGCGCGTGGCCCAGGCTGGCGTTGATGCCCGCTGGGACGAGATCAAACAGGTGCGCCCTCCCGCCGCCCAGATGCTGGACCTTTTGAAAGACAAGTACCGCGTCGGGAACTGCTATTTCGTCCGCCACACGGAGGGGGAAGCCATTTCCTTTGGAGTCATGCCGGCGAATCTTCGCCCGGCCAGCGAGCCCGACGACTGGGACCCGATGGATTTGCTGCTGGTGCCGATGTTCAGCAAGGACAACCACCTCATTGGAATAATCTCCGTGGACGAGCCTTCTGACGGGAAAGTCCCGTCAATGGAGGCTTTCAACGCTCTTGAGATTATCGCCAACCAGGCGGTGCAGGCTCTCGAAAGTTCGCAGGCCCATGCAAGCGTCCGTCACCAGGCCGCCGTGGACGGCCTGACCAATCTTTACAATCACCGCTATTTTCATGAAGCCTTGACGGCCGTTGCGCGGGAGCACGAGGCCGCGCGCCGCCCCTATTCCGTCATAATGATGGACCTGGACAACTTCAAGGAGATCAACGACCGCTGGGGGCACCTGTCTGGCGACGCGGTTTTGCGCGGGATTGGAGAGATAATTCAATCGGTGACGAGAAGGGAAGACGTGGCCGCGAGGTACGGGGGAGAGGAATTTGCCCTTGTGCTGCCGGGCCTCGACGCTAAAATGGCGTCGGGTGTAGGGGACCGGGTGAGAAAACTGGTCGAAGAAGGGCGCTTCGAAGTTGAAGATATTCCCCGTCCGCTCAAGGTGACGTTGTCGGCGGGCGTGGCGTCTTACCCAAAGGACGGCGAGGACCGGCGCAAGGTTCTGGAGCAGGCAGACGCGGCGCTTTACCAGGCAAAGAAGGCGGGGAAGAACCGCGTGTGCGAGGTGGCCTAAGATGGGCGATGAACAACAGGTAGGGCGATACCAGATCATTAAAGAACTTGGAAAGGGGGCCATGGGCGTCGTTTACTTGGCCCAGGATCCTCAAATAGGCCGCAAGGTGGCGGTCAAGACGATCAAACCCAAGGAGGGGGCGCGACCGGAGGAGGTTGCCGAAGGCAAGGCCCGTTTCTTGAGAGAGGCCCAGGCGGCCGGGAAGCTGCTTCATCCGAACATCGTCACTATTTTTGATGTCTTCGAGGACCGAGGGACGATGTATATCGTCATGGAGTATGTGGAGGGGATCCTCCTCGACCACTTCTGCGTCAAGAGCAGGCTGATGAAGCTGGAGACGGCGCTCTCTCTCGTTTGCCAGGGGCTTTCCGCCCTGGACTACGCCCACCGCCACGGCATCGTCCACAGGGACATCAAGCCTGGAAATATGATGGTCGTTAACGGCGAGTCGCTGAAGGTCATGGATTTTGGCCTGGCCAAAGAGGCCGACGCGCACCTCACCCAGACTGGAATGGTGATAGGCACCCCTCACTACATGTCGCCGGAGCAGATCCAGGGCAAGCTTTTGGATGGCAGGTCCGACCTTTTCTCCATGGGCGTCGTTCTCTACGAGCTGGTGACTGGAGAACGGCCGTTTAGGGGCGAGGCGCTGTCCACGATCATCTACAAGATTTTGCACGAGACCCCCATAGCGCCAAGGCAGCTTAACCCTGACCTGCCGGAGGCGCTCAGCAGAATAATCCAGAAGGCGCTGAGCAAGAATCCGGAAGACCGGTTTCTAACGGGGCAAGCCTTCATTGAGGCCCTTACCCACTACTCCGAAATGGACTTGGGGCAATCAATGGTTGGAAGCCTTTACACGCCCACGCCCACTCAGGAGGTGCTTCCTCCACCCCCCTCCGGGATACGGCGAATCCGCCGCGCCTCAAGGAGAAGCTACAGAAAATATTTGATCGGAGCTTCGGTCGCGGCGCTGGCCGCAGCCGTTTCGGTCGGGGGCTGGCTGTTTTTTGCGAAATCCTCCGGCCGTTCAGAACCCCCGCGCCCATCCGTGCCCGCATACCAGGAGAAGATGCCAAGGCCCATAGGCGTCACTACGCAGCCCGCTGGCGCCCAGCTTTACCTGGATGGCAAGGCTGTCGCCGCGATCACGCTGATGCCCGGCGACGCCTCGCCTCACAAAGTTGAGGCGCGCCTGGGGTGTCTCTACGCGAGCGGAGAGGTTAGAAACACGCCCAGCCAGAAGGACCTTCGCCTCACCCTGGAACCGCGCCCTCCTTTTGCTTTCCACGTGGAGTCGTCCCCTTCAGGCGCCTCCGTGGCCGTTGACGGCCGCGACACGGGGCTGAAGACGCCCGCCGATATACAGCGAAACGACTGTTCTCCGTTCACGGTCGCGCTCTCCATGGACGGGCGGGAGACCTTTGAACAAAAGATTGATCCCTCGAAGGATGGCTCTTTGAAAGCTGAAATGGCTGCGGCCAAACCGCGCGGGACGTTGCGCCTTGAGGCGGCCTCTGCTACCATTAAGTTCTACCTGGGCGACCGGCTTCTTGGCGCATCCGGCCAGGAAGTGCAGTTGCCGGAGGGACCGCAGGCCATACGGGTGGTTGACTCGCGCGTGCGCGGAGAGCGGACCGAAAAAATAACCATTGAGGCGGGCCGCGCCGCCAGGTTGAAAGCGGAACCTTTTGACACCGGCCGAGTCTTTCTGCACGGAAAGCCGGTGGACGACGGCAAGGTCTTTGTTGATGGCGCCTACTTGGGCGACTTGCCTCTAGTGGGAGACGCGCCCCTGGCAGTCGGCCAGCACCAGTTTCGCGTGGAGGACCGGTCGGGGCACGTGGTTTCCTTTGGCTGGAATGTTCGCGATGGCGAGCAGACGAAGGTGGTCAACTTTGAGACCCGGAAGGTTGAGGACATTTAGTAGCTGGAGCAGGCTTTCCCTCCCGCTCCTATTGGCCGTTGCCATGGGAACCGGCGCCTCTTCGCCAGCCGTGTTTCCCCCGCCTCCAGGCGAGAGGCTGGCAGCGGGCGATGCTCTCGAGCAGGGGCGAACGGCGCTTGTCACGGGGGACGCCGACAGGGCGTTCCGCCTGCTTGCCGAGGCGCGGCCATCCATGGAAAATGGCCAGGCATGGGCTTGGTGCAGCGCGCTGGATGCCGTGGCCCTTGGGCGCCCCTATAGAGCGGCCGAATTGTTTGCCTCCATTCGTGAAGATCCGAAGTTTCAGCAGCTTGCGCGCGCCGTGCTGGACCGGTTGGCTACGCCCCTGCCGACAGCTTCATTCAAGCCCGAGGGATCTCCATGGCCGGGCATTCTGCCTCAGGCCCTAAAGGGCCTTGTGGCACTGAGGCCTTCAGCCGATGGAGGCCTGATTTTGGCCACGCGCGAACGGCTTGACCTTATGTCGGCAAATGGACAAGTGCTGGCCAGCCAACCGTTGCCCGGCTTAATTGATTTGAATTTGGATCCTTCCGGCTTGCCGGTGGCGCTTGGAACGGGGCAGTTTTTTCTGGCCGACCATCTCGTAACCCTGCCGCCATCGGTCACTTCGGCCATATCCATCGCCGTTTCTCCGGACAACAAGGTCCTGGTTCTGGACTCCAAGGCCAACGCCTTTTTTATCCTCGACCCCAAGGGAATACTCGTTGATCGAAAGTCTCTGGCGATTGAAGAGCCCGGGAAAATACGCGCTGATGCAATGGGGCGGATATACGTAACCTCAAGGCGCGACCGCTCCGTCACTATCCTCAACGGCGACCTCGGCCCTCTCAAAGTGTTCAGGCCCAAGGAGCATGGATTTGACGTTAGGAGGCTCGACGACCTTCAGGTTGACCCGGTGGGAAACATGCTTTTCTCTGACAGCCGGCACGGGGAGATATTTCTCTTTTCGCCGGAAGGGCGGCTCCTCGCCAGGAGCCCGGAAAGCGGAGGTGTTGCAGTTTCCGCCGCCGGATGGGACGGATTGTACGGGCTTTTGTTCTACGACGAGCGCGCCTGTCAGGTGGGGAGGCTCAAGTGGTGAAACGCGCTCTTGTTGCGTTGGCCCTTCTCTCCTGCGCGCTTTGGCTTTTTGGACAGGTGGTGGTTGAAGAGGTGGGCGCCATCCAAGACGCCTTCGCCAAGGCTCAGCAGGACATGCAGGCCTATCGCTTTCCACAGGCCATGCAGGAGCTTGACCCTGTCGTCAAAACCCTGAGCGGATGGGAACAGTCCGGGCGGCTGCAACCTTCGGACGAAACATTGCTCGAGAAGGCGCTTGAGCTTCACGGCGTGGCCTCCTTCAACCTTGGAAACATTGACGCCGCCAAGGATGACTTCACCCACCTCGTGCGCCTGCGGCCCGACTACGCCCTAACGGCAACGCAGGCGCCGAAGCTCTTGAAGCTTTTTGAGGAGGTGCGTGGTTCGCTGACAGGCTCTGTCGCGCTTTCCGTCCAGCCTCCGGAAGCTGCTGTTACCGTGGACGGGCGCAATTTGGGCGCGCCGCCTCCCCCGCAAATCCCCCTGTTAAAGGGGTTGCACGTGATTCGGGCATCCCGTCCTGGATACGAGGCCAAGGAAGTGGAAGCCAGCGTGGATGTTGGAAGCGTAAAGGCCGTCGCCATCACCCTCGTCCCCAACGCGCGCACCATTGATTTCTTCGTCCAGCCCCAGGGAAGCGAGTTGACCATAGACGGCCGCCGGGGCGGGAGCGCCTCGCAGCCAGCCAGCTCTCGCGCCGAATGGGCGGCGTTCGTCGCCGACGCCGGTTACTCTCCTTCAGACTACTTTGTTATAGAGGCGCTGAACCTGGCTCCCGGCGACCACCGCGTGGAGCTGAGCCACTCCTGCTACGGCCAGAAACGCTTTCTCTTGAACGTCGTGCTTGACAAGGAGAACAACCGCCCCGGCCTTATCCGCCCCATAGCGCTGGAGAGAAAGACCCTCACGTTCACCCTCGACTCAAATCCGCAGGGGGCCGACGTCACGCTCGACGGCAAGAGCGCCGGCAAGACGCCTCTAGTCATCGAGGATTTCTGCATAGGCGACCACGACCTGCTTCTCCAGAAGAGCCAGGTGGGCGAATACCGCGCTCGAGTAGCCATCCCAGAGGGGCAGGCCTTTCACCTGACCGCAAATCTTCGCCCAACGATCGTGTGGGTTGGAGTGACGAGAGACCAGGAAACGGCTTCGGACCAGGCTGGCGCTATCGGAGCCGCGCTTGAAGCGGCGATGGGCAAGGCGGCCAACTTCAACGGCGTCGTTGCCCAGGAAAACAACCCGATGCTGCCAGACACGTTTTTCGCTCCGGGCGTGGACGCGGCGCAGGTCTCCTCCACGGTCGCTTCTCTCTGCAGCCGCTACAAGGCGCAGGGGCTTTTAGCCGGGAGAGTTTCCCGCGATGGGAACGGCTTCAAGGCCACATTCAGGTTGCTCCTGCCGCAGGTGAAAGGGTTCGACGAGTACAGCGCGCAGATTGAATCAGCTTCCGCTGCTGACGCGGCGCTTGCCGTGGTGGATAGCGCCCCGGAATTGGGGGCCTGGCAATACGGCTTCGCTTCCTTCAACGGGAGCGCCGGTCCCATGGTGGTTCGCGCGCCCTCCGGCGACGGCGATCTCCAGCCCGGGGACGTGCTCATTGCCGTTGACGGGACAAAGGTGGAATCGCCGGCGGAAGCGCGCAAGGCCTTGGCCGGCAAGGATAAGGCGCTGGCCAAGCTCATCCGCGGCGGACAAGAGCAGACCGTCGCGTTGGCGCTTCGCCAGGCGCCCGCCGTCGTGCCATACGGCGGAAGCGATTTCGGCTACAGAAGGCTTTGGCTTTTGGCTAGACAGGAGATGTTATCGGAAGGCGACACGACGCGCGGGCTTGTTGGCCGCATGAACTGCGCGCTAGCGGCGCTAAACCTCGGGCTTCCGTCGGAGGCATCAGCGCCATTGGAAGGCATATCGTCCGGTTTTTATGGGCCGCTGCGGCCGGCTTCCGTGGCATATTTGAAAGGCGTGGATCTCTTGGAATTGGGGCGGCTTGAAGAGGCGCGCGCGCAACTCCAGCAGGCCGCGGCCGACGAAGGCGCGGCGCTTGATTTGGGCGGAGAGTACCTGGTGGCACCCCTGGCGCGAGATTTGCTCAAACAGCTTCCACCGCCGCCCCCACCTCCGCAGGCGACTCCGCCTGCGGGGAAGTAAGGGGGCACTGGAACAAGGTGGCTGGGTGGATAAAGAAAGTGATTAGTGATTAGTGACTAGTGACTAGTGACTGGTGGCGGAAGGGCAAGGCGCCGCGCTCGATATGGCGTCTTTCACTTATCACTGGTCACTGCTCACCGATCACGCCTTTTGACTGATGGAGCGTGCATGACCGATCCGCCAAAGCCAAAGGTCGGGCGACTGACGGCTCTGAGCCACGGAAGCGGCTGAGCCTGCAAAATTAGTCCGCTGGACCTGGCGGAAGTTCTCCGCCGGCTGCCTGAAATGAAGGACGAAAGGCTTCTCACGCCGACTAACGTGGCGGAGGACGCCGCCGCGTACCTGCTGGACGCGGATAGGGCGCTTTTGTTCACCGCGGATTACTTCACTCCAGTGGTTGATGATCCCTTTATGTATGGCCAAATAGCGGCCGCCAACGCCTTTTCTGACATCTATGCCATGGGAGGAAAGCCGCTGCTGGCGCTCAACCTTACAAATTTCCCGTCGCGCCTGAACCGCCTGGACGAGATGGAGGAGATTTTGAGGGGCGGCGCAAAGAAGGCCATGGAGGCGGGATGTTTGGTGGCCGGGGGCCACACGATTGACGACGCGGAACCCAAGTACGGAATGGCAGTCGTCGGCTTCGCCGATCCTGGCCGCATGATTCACAAGAACGGCGCGAGGCCCGGAGATTTTCTCTACCTGACCAAACCATTGGGAACTGGAATCCTGACGACGGCCTTCAAGAACGACGCCATCTCCGAGAAGGAGCTGGCTCCGGCCGCTGCCGTGATGGCCAAGCTCAACAAAGAGGCGTCGGAGTCGGCCGTCGAAGCAAGGGTGACGGCAGGCACCGACGTGACCGGCTTTGGGCTGTTGGGGCACCTTTGGGAGATGTGCGAGCAGGCGGGGGTTTCCGCCACCCTCTACTTCTCCGCGCTGCCGTTCATTGATGGCGTCGAGGCGCTAGCCAGGGAGGAATGGATTCCTGGCGGTACCTACGCCAACCGCGACTTGGTCGCTGGCCACGTGGAACTGGCTGAGGGCCTGCCTGATCACCGTTTGTTGATGGCCGCCGACGCGCAGACCTCAGGCGGCCTTCTACTGGCCATACCGCGCGAGAAACAGCCAGCCTTCGCCGTGGCCATGCGCTCCCGCGGCCAGGAGTACTGGATC
>JAEMPZ010000110.1:13108-14446 GCA_022759065.1 Acidobacteriota bacterium
TCGTGTCTTGGTGCCTTTGTGGTGAATCTTTCCTTTACCCTTTCACCTCACGGGCAGGTCTGCGACGTGTCCTTGTAAATATTCTGGCACTGGTTTGAGGCGTTGGAGCCGTTGCGCTCTTGCCCGGCGCTGTTTTTGCCCCACGAGCTTTCGGTTTGGCCAGAGCCGCCCGTCTCGACGAGCACCCACCAGAGGAACCGTTCGCCGCTAGGAACCGGCGGCATGTATCCAGTGTAAGTACCGCTTATTCCTATGTTGCAAAGGCTGCCCACCAATTGGTAGGAGGCAAGCCCGCTGCCCACGCCGACAAGTGCGCTGTAGTTCGCGTTCCCAGGCGGCCGACAGGTCGTGACGTCCCATGTCGCGGTTATTTGGCTTGCGTCGGAGTTGAGCTTGGTTACCTTCCCGGCCTGAGTACCGCCCGTTCCGTTCGGAACCGGCCTGGGAGACTGCGCGGTCCATAGCGGAATGTTTATGCCCGAAGTCAGATTATCAGCCACGGGAGTCACGGGCGTGTAGTCGGGGTAGATTTTATTAAGGTAAGAACCCTTGGAATAGCCCCCTGGTTGATTTCCAACCCAGAAGCGCGATCCCATTATGGGCAAGTGGTCAAACTGATAATTGCCGCTGGAGTCGGTGGGCGGCCACCCGCCAAGCGCGCAGTTGTGTGAATTCCCGTCATCAACTTGGACGTTCACGTTGGGAACCGGTGTGGTGCCAGGATAATAGGTCACCTGCCCGCTGACGCTGCCGCCAGGATGAAGGGTGAAGTTGATCCCGGAAACCGTCGAGGTGTTGCTGACGTCAACCACGTTCCCCTCGCACAAGAATATCTTGTTGTTGTAAACCTGGGTCGCGAGAGGCCTGGGGTCGTTCCAAAATGCCGTGGTAACGTGCACTGGAATTGTAGTTCCGGCGCTGGGCACTTTTAGAATGTAGCTGCCGTCCGAGCAGGTGTTGGTGTTACTGAGCCAACTGCCGCTTGTGGCATGAATCGTTGCCATCCCGACGTCGCTCAGCGGTGCCGCGTTCTCGTCCTTAACAGTGCCCGTGACGAAGCCAGCGTGGCCCAACGTAATGGTGCCGATATTGGTGTCAGATGAATAAGGGCCGTAGCCTTGCTGCCAGTCAACGAGGGGGCCTGTTCTGGCGGTTTTAATGTTAAGCTGGAAGGCCTCGCCCGACCGGACCATTATTCCAAAAGTCCCGTCCGGGCGGGACAAGTTCTCGTTGTAAGTGCTACCCCCATTCTGCGGATTTATGCTGAGGTCGGCCGCAACGACGGGTTGTGGAGTCGTGCTGTCGTCCTTAAGCGTGCCGCTAAACCACACTCCGCCC
>JAEMPZ010000038.1 GCA_022759065.1 Acidobacteriota bacterium
GCCTGAAAAGACAGCCGGCCCAACGCCGCCGGCGTTACCAGCCCGAATATTTGACAGGAGCAGCCAGCCTGCTTTATCATTTATTGGCCGTGGGCTGCCTTAATGTGTCGAGGGGCTGGCGGCTTTACCGGCGCCCAAAGCGGCGCTTTAAAGGAGAGTGAAATGACGCTTCGTACCACCCTCTGGAGATTCGCGGCGACGTCGCTTCTAGTGCTGGCCGTGGCGCTGCCGGCTTTGGCCCAGGCCGATTTTGTCGTGGGAAAGGCCGATGATTTCATCAGCCTCCTCAACAAGGGCGACTACCAGAAGGCCTATTTGCAGCTTGACTCAAATCTTGGCTTTCAGGTCAACCCGGACAAGCTGAAGTCCATCTGGTCTCAATTGACCACAAAGGCCGGAAACTTCGTTGAGTTCAAGAAGAGCGACGTTCAACCCAAGGATGGCTTCAGCCTGGTGGTCCAGGTCTGCAAATTCGAGAAGGGCCTAGTTGATCTACACATCGCGGTGAACAACTCCGGACAGATCGCCGGGCTCACCATTAAAGACCACAAGGCTGCTCCGGCCGCTCAGCCTGCCACGCCGCCACAGGCGGCAAACGAGAATTCGCAGAACGAAGCCCGCCAAGGCGGCGCGTGAGGCCCGGCCGCGGCTTGCCGCGCGGGCGGCTGGCCGGGGCAAAACGGCTCCGCTTCGACGATTGCCTGCTCGTTGTTCTCGCCGAAGGGTTGGGGTGTGACTAGTGGAACAGCTCAAGCGCGTGCCGACGTTTGTCATAGCTCCATCACGCGGCGGACTGTCTATCAGGCTGAAAGAACTCTGGGAGTACCGCGAACTTCTATATTTCCTTATCTGGCGCGACGTCAAGGTGCGCTACAAGCAGACGGTGCTTGGAGCCGCATGGGCGATTTTTCAGCCTCTTTTCACGATGGCTGTCTTTACCCTCTTTTTTGACCGCCTCGCGAAAGTGGGATCGGACGGCTTGCCTTACCCGCTCTTCTCCCTGGCCGCTTTGGTTCCGTGGACATTTTTCGCGACCGGCTTGACCCAGTCAACCAACAGTCTTGTCGGCTCGGCCAACCTTATAAAAAAAGTGTACTTTCCGCGCGGCATAATTCCAGCCGCCGCGGTGCTCGCTTGGCTCGTTGATCTTGGGCTGGCTCTTCTAATGTTTTTCGGGGCGCTTGCATTCTACGAATGGTCCCCCGGATTTGCGCTGGCAATTCTTCCGTTGGCGGTCACCTGGATTTGCCTGGTCGCATTCGGAACCGGCTTGTGGCTCTCGGCGCTGAACGTTGAGTACCGTGACGTAAAGTTCGTTGCCCCGTTCCTAGTCCAGATATGGATGTTCGTCTCTCCGGTAATTTACCCGGCGAGCCGGGTAACGCAGGCTCTTGCCAAGAGGGGATTGCCGGAATGGCTTTACGGCCTCAACCCGATGGCCGGAGTCATCGAAGCTTTCAGGTACGCGCTTTTAGGGACAACGGCGTGCCAGGCCTCCTTCTTTGTTGCCGGCGCCGTGGTTACCGCGCTGCTGCTGCTTTCAGGGATCGCCTACTTCAAGCGGATGGAACGAACTTTCGCGGATGTGGTCTGATGAATGGCCTAGCTATACGCGCGGAACACCTTTCGAAAACTTTCCCGCTCGCAGAGCGGAACGAGTTCAAGACGCTGCGGGATGTCCTGATTGGCATGGCCACCTTTTCATTTCTTCGGCCTCGCCCAGAGCCTGAGATGGTGACGGCGCTTGTGGACGTCTCCTTCGAAATCGGGACCGGAGAGGTGGTTGGCATCATCGGGCGAAACGGCGCCGGCAAGTCAACCCTACTGAAAATCCTCTCGCGCATTACCGATCCGACGACGGGACGGGCGGAGGTGCACGGCCGCGTCGGCAGTTTGCTCGAAGTCGGCACCGGCTTTCACCCCGAGCTTTCGGGAAGGGAAAATATTTTTTTGAACGGGGCAATCCTCGGAATGCGCCGCGCTGAAATTCTTCGGAAGTTTGACGAAATAGTGGCGTTCGCCGAGGTCGAGCGATTTATTGACACTCCGGTCAAGCACTATTCAAGCGGGATGTACCTGAGGCTCGCATTCGCCGTCGCCGCGCACATGGACCCTGAGATCCTCCTGGTTGACGAGGTTCTCGCCGTTGGCGACGCCTCATTCCAGCGCAAATGCCTTAATAAAATGCAGGACGTGGGAAAAGAGGGGCGAACGGTAATCTTTGTCTCCCACAACATGCCGGCCATCACAAGGCTTTGCCCTCGCACCATCCTGCTCGACGGCGGAAAGGTATTGAGCGACGGGCCTTCTCACGAAGTCGTTACCAGCTATCTTAAATCGGGCGTCGGGTTGAGAGCGTCCCGCGAATGGAGCGCCGAGGATGCTCCGGGCGATGAAACCGCGCGCCTCCTCGCCGTCCGCGTGCGCACGGAGGAGGGCGTGGCGAGGGAAGCGGTGGATATCCGCAAGCCCGTCGGAATCGAAATGGAGTACCAAGTGATCAGAGGCGGAACGGTGCTGGCGCCACGCTTCCACTTCTTCAACGAAGAAGGCACATATCTCTTCGTCTCCATTGACGTTGACCCTCAGTGGCGCGGGAAGCCAAAGCCCGCCGGTAAGTATAGGTCAACCGCGTGGATCCCGGGAAATCTTCTGGCGGAAGGCAGCGTCGTTGTGGGAGTCGCCCTGTGGGCCGCCGATCCTGCCAAGGTCCATTTTAACGAGCGCGACGCCGTCGCCTTCCACGTAGTGGACAGCCTGGAGGGCGGCTCGGCGCGCGGGGACTACGCCGGCCCCGTCCCCGGCCCCATTCGTCCCTTGCTGAAGTGGGAAACCCGCGCCATTGAATAGGCAGTGTATTAATCCTAAATAAGGTTGCCTGCGGTGCCAGGAAAAGACGAGAACGGGAACTTGGACCTAGGTGGCGCGAAACCGGCGGCCGGTTCCGAGCGTGAACTTTCCAGAACACAATACGCGGAGCTAAAGGAACAGCTTGAGCAAAAGGACCGCGAGCTTAAGCAGGCGTTACTTCAGTTGGAAGCCATTCAATCCACCAGGTCCTTTAAGTTGCTTATCAGGTTATGGCGCATGAGGAGGCGCCTGCTGCCGGAGGGCACTTTTAGAAACAGCCTCTACAGGTTCTGCCTAAATTTCTTCGCCGTCATGTTTCGCGAGGGGCCAATCAGCGCGGCAAGACAGGCCTGGCATTCTTTCAAGCGGGGGAGCTTGTTCCTCTTAAACAAAAAAGCGTTTGATCATCGCCTTTACCAGGCATGGATCGAACAAAACGAGCCAAAAGATGGTGATATGGCAAGGCTTCGCGAAGAGGCTCTTTCGTTGCCCTTCAAGCCGCGCTTTACAGTCCTGATGGTTGTTGAAGGCAGAGAAGAGGCTTTTCCGCGGGCCGCCATCGAATCGGTGAGGCAACAAATTTACCAGAATTGGCAGCTCTGCGTGGCGGTAACTGTGGCCGCCTACCCGGCCGCTAAAAAAATTCTGGATGAATGCCTCCGTGACGATCGCGTTAAAGTCATCAATCTCAATGAAGGCGAAGGCAAAAGTGGCGCCTTCAACGCCGCGCTTGCCTTGGCAACTGGCGAGTTCGTCACCATTCTTGGAGAGGAGGACCAATTGGCGCCCTGGGCGCTTTTGGAAGTGGCCCGGTTTCTAAACGACGACGCGGACACGGATTTCATTTACTCCGACGAGGACAAGGTAGCCCAAGATGGAAGCCGGCACGAGCCCTTCTTTAAGCCAGGCTTCTCTCCAGACCTCCTCATGAGCATGAACTACATAGGCCACCTTGCCATTTTCAGCCACCAGCTTCTCAACAGCATAGATGGCTTTAGAAACGGTTTTGAAGGCGCTGAAGAATATGACCTTATTTTGAGAGCCAGCGAGCAAGCGAGGAAGATTGCCAGAATACCAAAAGTGCTCTATCACCGGCGGGACGTCACGGCAAGCGCCAAAGCCCCAGAAGGCCGGAAGCTGGCGGCAAACGACGGTGGCATAAGGGCACTAGAAGAGGCCTTGGCAAGAAGAGGCAAGTCCGGAAGCGTCGAGCCCTTATTGACAGAGACCTATCGCGTCCGGTATCGGTTGGCGGGCAACCCGCTTGTCAGCATCATCGTCCCGACCAAAAACAAATTTAGGCTTTTGCGGCGGTGCCTCGAGTCCATAGAGCAAAGAAGCACTTACGGGAATTACGAAATCATAGTCGTGGACAATGGAAGCACGCAGCCAGCGGCGAGGAAGTATCTAGACTCAATTCGCAAGAAGCCGAATCACAAGGTTCTTTCATTCGACCAACCGTTCAACTACTCCCGCCTCAACAACTTCGCCGCCGAGCATGCCCGCGGCCAGTTCCTGCTTTTTCTGAACAACGACACCGAAGTGATCACGCCGGACTGGCTAGAAGAAATGATCGGCCACGCTCAGCGTGCGGAGGTTGGAGCCGTGGGCGCAAAACTTATTTATAAAAACCGGACCATTCAGCACGGAGGCATTATCTTTTGCAAGAAAGGAATCATTGGCCACGCCTTTAGTGGCCTGTATGCATCGAAACCCGGCTATATGAAATTAGCCGCCGTTGTCCGCAACTGTTCCGCAGTTACCGCCGCATGCCTCATGATTCGCCGAACCGTATTCGAAGAAATAGGGGGGTTGGATGAGGCACTGGCCATAGATTTCAATGATGTGGACTTATGCCTAAGACTCCTGCAGAAAGGCTACTACAACACGTTCACCCCTCATGCTTTGCTCTATCACTTCGAGGGAAGGACGCGCGTCGAATACTATTCATATATGGACACGCATAATTTTCTCACGAAGTGGAGCGCCTTTCTGGGGGAGAGCGACCCTTTTTACAATCCCAATCTCTCGCAAAGATCAAGCAATATCATGGCATTGAAGGCTTCGGATGAGTAAATCCTCCGGTATTGCCAGACCAAACAATGATCGCCTTCGGGTTATGATGGACATTTCCATGCTGGGGCGTGGCATGATTCAGCCCATAGCGAAGACTGGCATCCATCGAGTAGTTGAGAGCCTGGCGTTCGAGCTCATTCAGTCTCAATCCCTGGACATTCAGTTCACCGCGGCAATGTTTCCGGGACCCACGTTTAAATACATGAGCACCCGCCGCTTAATAGGAAAGAAAGATTTGGCAGTCCCGAAAGGCAAACTTTTAGCAAGCTTGGCATTCAACAGATTAGTTGCGGCGGTAGTGAAGGGCCGGTACAATTCGGGCTTGTTGGACCGAGCGCGTTGGCTTGCCTGCCTTGGCGGCGATACGACGATTGGCAAGTGCTGGCCACCAATATGCCAATCAAGCCTGGATGCGGCAAGGATATTTCACTTTCCCTTTCCGTTTGCCCCCGTTCCCAAGCAGGTCCGCGCGACACGCGGCCTTAATGTTTTCGTCACGGCGTATGATCTTATTCCGATACTTTATCCCCAATATGTCGGTGGAATGGTCAAACCACGCCTTGAGCGCGCGCTTAAAGAGTTAAGGCCCGACGATTGGGTGTTATGCATTTCTAATTCCACCCGCAATGATCTATTGAATTATCGCAAAGACATTGACCCCCAAAGAGTTATCGTTACGCATCTTGCCGCTTCTCCGCAGTTCCGTAAGATTGAGGAAGCATCTGAGCTGGCCCGGGTAAGAAAGCGATATTCAATCCCTGACGCGCCATATTTCTTGAGCCTTTGCAACCTGGCGCCTCACAAGAACCTTGCCAACGTCCTCAAAGGCTTCGCCATGGCGGCCAAACAGGAAAAAGGAGAAAACACCACCCTTGTGCTGGCAGGACCCAAAGGGTGGCGGTTCGAGGAATTAAGGAAAAACATACAAGAAGCAAAGGGGTTGGAGGACCGAATCATAGTTACGGGATATGTTGAAGAAGAAGATTTGGCAGCGCTATACAGTGGCGCGGCTGCTTTTGTCTTTATGTCCCGTTACGAAGGCTTTGGGCTTCCGTGTCTAGAGGCTATGCAGTGTGGACTTCCCACGATTTCTTCCAATACTTCCTCGCTGCCGGAAGTTGTAGGGGATGCCGGCATTATGCTGGATCCTGATGACCTGAATGGATTGGCCCATGCCATGCTGGAAATGATCCGTAATCAGGAGTTGCGCCGGACACTCGCGGAAAAGGCATCGCGCCGTGCGCGCTGCTTCTCATGGTCAAAATGTGCTCGAGAAACTATCAATGCCTACGCTACTTCGGTTCAAGGTTTTTAATTGAAGGCGCCTGTTAGAACGACGAGGAGGGCAATCATGGTTTCAAGGTTTCGGCTTGTGGTTGGTGCGCTTATTGGGTCTTTCACAAAGAAGATCCTTGGTCCATACGTCCATGCGCTGGTGGTCAAGACCGAAAGCGGCCTTTTCGCTATTGATCCAGAAGATAGAAGAGTAGGCAAAGAGCTGAGAATGAATGGCAAGTATGGGCTTGACGAGGTCGCAAGGCTTCAGCCATACCTTAACTTGGATAGCCGGGTTCTTGTTGTGGGAGCGCACATTGGTACTTTGGCTATTCCAATTGCCAAGCTCTGCAAGGAAGTCATCGCCATCGAAGCCAATCCGAGGACCTTCGAGTTTTTAGAAATGAATATAGCCATGAATAAAGCCGATAACTGCCGCGCCGTGAACATCGCTGTCAGCGACAGGGACGAGACCATAGATTTTCTCCTCAGCCGGGCCAACTCCGGGGGCAGCAAGCGCGTACCAAAGATTAAACGATTCATGTATTATTATGACCATCCAGAAAAAATATCTATTAGGGCTGTAAGCCTAGACAGATACCTAGAGAGGAAAGGTTTTGATCTCATTGTCATGGATATAGAGGGATCGGAATATTTTGCCCTGAAAGGAATGCAGGACATACTTTCCAAATCGAATGTCCTTGCGGTGGAATTTTTGCCGCATCACTTGAAAAATGTTAGCGGCGTGAGCGTGGAGGAATTCCTGTCCGTAATTACTCCCCATTTTTCAAGAGTGATCATACCATCCAAAAAACTCACGCTAAATAACGTGTCTGAGTTCGCGGGCACTTTGAGCGAGATGTATGCTTTGGAACAGGGGGAAGAAGGCCTGGTATTCACAAAGCACTGATGAGCTTTTGGGGGCCGCAGTGCGCCAAAGAGGCCATCGCCGCCTACGCCGAAACCACCCAGTCTGCCGGCTAATATTGACCGTGCGGTTTCCAACGGAACACCATGAAGCTGATTTTCATGTAAAATACGGGATGGCGCTTGCGCGCCGGGGAGTTTGTTGATCGCATGAGGCCCCTTCCTGAAATCGGCGTGGTCATCCTCCACCGCGGGGATCTTTCGCGGACCGCGGAGGCGCGCGCGTCGCTTGAGCCCGCTGGCCACCGGCAGGGCCAGGCGTGGGCCGCCGTGCCGCGCATCTTCGCCGCCGACTCCGTGGCGTTGGAGCGCGAGTTCGGCCGGGACCGCGTTCTCATCGAAACAGGGGAGGCCGCCTCCGGGCTATCATCCCTTTTGAACCGTGGCCTTCGCGCGGCGCTTGAAGCGGGTTCGGATTACGTCCTGCTGCTGGACGCCTCGTGTTGTCTCAAAAAAAACGCGCTTGCGCCGCTGCTAATAGCCCTTGAAGCGCAGCGCTTTGCGGGAGTTGCTTGCCCGGCGCTCATTCAAGAGGGCAACGGCAAGGTTTTCTCCTTCGGCGGCGAGGCGGGCGGTTGGGCCGGATGCGCAAAACCAAGCCTCAACGGGGCCGGCAAAGATGTTGGGCGCTTGCGGCATTGGGAGACGGCTGGCTTCGCCCCATACCACTGCGCCATTTTCAAAAGGGAGTTTTTGGAGGACGTCGGCCTTTTCAACGAGGCATACGGCTCTTTCGCCTTCGACGCTGAATTGGGGCTTCGCGCAAAAGGCGAGCACTGGAGCGTCATAGCGGTTCCTCAAAGCATCGCGTCCATTTCCCCTGAAATGAAGCACCCTGCCGGCGCCGCGCTGGAAATGGCACGCAATACGATTTGGCTCCTGAGGGCATACGGCGCCCCCGTAAAGCGTCTCCCGGCCTTATTGGCACACATGGCCTTTACGTGGCCGCTGGCCTTCGCCGCCAATATTCTAAGGGGACGTTTCAGGGCCGCCGGCGCCGTCGTCAAAGGTTCGCTCCAGGGCCTCTTCAGCGGAGCTTTCCGCGAGGGCGGCCATTTTGCCCTGCCAGTGAGGGGGCGAAAGCAGCGCGCAACCGCGCCCTCGCCCAGCGCTTTTGTGATGAAGTACCTTCTTTGACGGGTAATCGCCTCGCGCGATTGGGGGAAACAACCTCGACTTGCAAAAGAGGGCCCAAACGCGCTACCCTGAGCGCGAGAAGGGAAAGAGCGCGCATGAAACGAAGGGCTTTGGCAAAAAAAGAGTCGGAGCCGGCAAAAACGCCCACGGTCTCCTTTCCTTTGCGCGTCGCGGCCGTTGACGTGGGCTCGAATGCCCTTCGTTTTCTGGCGGCGGAGTTTTCGTCCCCCGGCGTCTTTTCCGTCCTTGCGTCCGAACGCGTCGCTGTTCGTCTGGGCCACGAGGTGTTTCTTACAGGGAAGCTCTCCAAAGGCGCCGTGGACGCGGCGATTCAAGCCTTGTGCGGCTTCAGAAAAACGGTTGACAAGTTGAAAGTGGGCAACGTTCGCGCGGTGGCTACCAGCGCCGTGCGCGAGAGCTTGAACGGCGCGGACTTTGCCGCGCGCGCGCGCAAGGAGGCTAAGCTTGAGCTCGAAGTAATTTCGGGCTTTGAAGAGGCCAGGCTGATTCATCTCGCCATCCGCCAGCGCATACCCATGGGCAACCAGGAGTGGCTGCTTTGCGACCTTGGCGGCGGGAGCGTCGAGGTCTCTCTGGCCGACGGCTCCGGGGTTCTCTGGAGCGAGTCCCACACCATGGGCGCCGTCAGGCTGCTGGAGGAGCTTTCAGGAGGCAGCGAAGATCCAGGGCGCTTCATGAAGCTCCTTGAAGAGTACGCGTCAACGCTTCAAATTCCCTCGGCGGTTGGAGCAAAGCCTCGCCTGGGTTACATCGCGACGGGCGGAAACGCCGAGGCAATAGCGGCCCTCGCAGGGGAGAGGCCGGGGCCGCGAGGTGTGAGCGTCGTGCCGGTCGCCGCTCTGAGGCGGCTGATCGAGAAGCTCGCCCGCCTTTCCTACCGCGAACGGATAACGGAAATGGGCCTGAACGAGGACCGGGCCGACGTAATCCTGCCGGCGGCGATAGTGTACGAGCGGCTGGGCCAACTGGCGGGCGGCGGCGTGATGCACGTCCCGCACGTCGGCCTGCGCGAAGGCGTTTTGTACGACCTCGTTGACTGCCTCACGGCGCGCAACACCCACGAAAGCGCGCAGGACCAGCAGGCCCTCATGAGCGCGACCGGGCTCGGGCGGCGCTACTTTTTCGACGAGCCTCACGCGCTCCACGTCGCCAAGCTCGCGGCGTCGCTTTACGGCCAAACAACCAAGCTGCATAACCTCGGCGCCGTTGAAATGCGCATCCTGACGGCGGCGGCCGTGCTGCACGACGTCGGCTCTTACATCAGCTTCAAGTCACACCATAAGCACTCTTGGTACATAATCGCCCACTCGGAGCTTCCCGGCTTTTCGCCGCGCGAAATGTTATTGGCCGCCGCGATCGCCCGCTACCATCGAAAGGGCGGGCCTAAGCCGCGCCACGAGGAATACGCGATTCTCACGCGCGAGGAGCGGCGCAAAGTTGACCTCCTCGCCGGCCTTCTGCGGCTGGCGGACGCTTTGGACCGCGAGCACAGGCAGAGCGTGCGAGCGGTCTTCGCGCGCGAAAAAAACGGCGCCATGGAGATCAGCCTGGATGGCGATGGCGACCTTCTTCTGGAGCGGTGGGCCTTGCGGCGCAAGGCCGACCTATTCGAAAAGGCTTTCGGCGTCAAGATCCGCGTTTCGCCCAACGGAGGCAAGGCATGAGCAAGAACAATCTGCCTGGCAAACTAGTAGCAGTGGAAGGCCTTGACGGCTCCGGCAAATCCACTCAGGTCCACCTGATGCACCAGTGGCTTTCGGGCCTCGGCTACCGCGTCTTTTTCACGCAGTGGAACTCGAGCGACCTCGTAAAAGAGGCGACGCGCAAGGGCAAGAAAAGGCAGCTTCTCACTCCAACCACGTTCAGCCTCATCCACGCGACCGATTTCGCCGACAGGTACGAGAGGCAGATTCTGCCGATGCTCAAAGCCGGCTACATCGTCTTTTGCGACCGCTACATTTTCACCTCGTACGCCAGGGACGCGGTCCGAGGCTGCGACGCCAGTTGGCTCAGGCAGCTTTACGGCTACGCAATTTTGCCGGACATAACCTTTTACTACGACCTGCCCCTGGAAACGGCGCTGGAGAGAATACTCGAAGGACGGCCGCGGCTCAAGTATTTCGAGGCCGGAATGGACCTTGGCCTCTCCGCCGACATTTACGAGAGTTTTCGCATCTTCCAGGGCCGCGTGCTGGAAAGCTACAAAAGCATGGCCAAGGAGTTCGACTTTACGGTGATGGACGCGACGAAGCCGATTCACTCGTTGCAGGAAAAGGCCCGCGAAATCATCTCGGAACGCATTGACCTTTCCGTCTACCGAAAAAGGACCGCGCTATGAGCCCAAAACGCTGTTACCGCCTTCCGCCTCCCGGCGTTGACCTGTCCAAGCTGACGGGAACGCTGATAGTCATCGAGGGCCCCGATGCTTCCGGGCGCAGCACGCACGTGGAGCTTCTCGCCCAATGGCTTGAACAAAAGGGGTTCGCCGTCGCCCAGGTGGGGCTCAAGCGCAGCGCGCTTGTCGGCGCGGAATTGGAGCAAGCCAAGCAGGGCAACGTTCTGAGCCCCCGAACGCTCTCACTTTTCTACGCCACCGATTTTTACGACCAGATGGAAAACGTCATGGTGCCGGCGCTTCGGGCGGGATACGTGGTCATCGCCGACAGGTACATCTACACCCTGATGGCGCGTGACATAGTGCGTGGCGCCGACCCGGCTTGGGTGGAGTCGGTCTACGGCATGGCGCTCATCCCAGACGCGGTCCTTTATTTCATGGTGTCGGCGCGGACGCTCGTTGAAAGGACTTTTCAATCCCACGGCCAGCTTGATTACTGGGAGTCGGGCATGGACACGAACCTTGGCAATGACTGGTTTGACAGCTTCATGAAGTACCAGCGCAGGATACGCGGAGAGTACATGAGGATGCAGAAGAAATACGGTTTTGAAATTGTCAACGCCAACAGGAGCATTCGGGCCGTTGACGCCGATCTGCGCGCCAGGGTCGAGCGCGTCCTTGAAAAAACCATCGTCGGGTAAAGACATTCACCACAAAGGCACAGAGGGCACGAAGGACACATAGAAAAAAAGTAAGAAAGCGAGAGGAGAAAGTCGTGGCGGCAGAGAAAACGATTTTAAAGGATGCGACAGGGACGCCAGAGCCGAAGCCCATGCAGCAGAAAAACAAAAAAAAGCCCGTGAAACGCGCGGTCCTGGCCTCGGAGCTTGCCGCGGAGATTCAAGGGCTGAGGCCGGTGCTCAAGGACATTATCGAGATATACAAGAGCCGCGTGGATGGCCAACTGGCCGGGCTCTGCGAGGTTTTTCAGGAGGCCGGCGGCGCTGAAAACGGGCTGCCTCCAGCGAAGATAGAAGCGAGAATGATAGAAGCCGTGCGCGCGCTCAAGGTCAAGCCGCGCAAAGGGCGCGTGAAAGACCTGGCAAGAATCGAAGAACTGGCCAACAAACTCTGGGCGCTCATGCCCCCTGGACAATAGAAGAAACGCCCAAGGCACAAAGGCGCCTGGAAAGAAAGTGACTAGTGAAGGATTTGCGTGAGGACCGTGGCGGGGAAAGAAGAAACATTTACCACCAAGAGGCGCTAATGAAGGTTGCGTTTTTGTCGGACATTCACGCTAATTTCCCGGCGCTCTGGAGCGCGCTTGAGGACGCGCGCCGCCGCGGCGCTCGCTCATTCGTGGTGGCCGGGGACATCGTTGGCGGTGGTCCTCATCCGGTCGAGGTGGCCCGGTTCCTGATGAAAAAGCGCGTGGCCGCCATACGCGGGAACGTTGACCGAAAAACCATCGCGCAACTCAGCAAACCCAGGAAGCTGGAGAAGAAAGCGAAAAAGGGGGCGCTTGCCGCTCTGGCGCGGTGGGCCGCTTTGCAGCTTGGCGATGAAGAGCGCGCCTGGCTATCCGCGCTTCCGCCAGAGTTGCGCCTCACTTTCGGCCAAAGTAGCGTGCTTGTTGTTCATGGCAGCCCAATTGGAGACGAGGATTACATCTACCCGAGCATTACCGAGCGCGCGCTTGCCGCCAAGCTCAAGGACGAAAAGCCGGACCTTCTTGTTTGCGGCCATTCTCACGTGCCCTTCGTCCGCAAGGTGGCGGAAACTTGGATTGCGAATTGCGGTTCCGTGGGAAAACCGATTGACGGCGACCCGCGAGGAAGTTACGCGCTTGTGGATTTCAAGGGCCGCGGAGCAATCAGCGCAAGAATCGTGCGCTTTGAATATCCCGTTGAAGAGGCCGCGCATGACCTGGAGCGGCTGCGTTCCGGTTTCGCCCCCGCTGAATTGCGCTCAGGCGTGAAATCTTGAAAATGGCCAACGAGCCACGGGCAGCCTTTCTTGCCGAGCCCTCCAGGCGATTACCTTCGCTGCTCTCTGCTCTTGGCCGCGCCGGCTATCGCTCCAGCAAGCCAATTCCACTTTTTGCCGAAGACATCTACTTCGACACGCAGAACGGAGCATTTTACAGGGCTGGCGCAAGGCTCCGGCTTCGCATTGTTGAGGGACAACGTTCCTGGCAACTGGAAATTGGCGGCGGCGAGTTTCTTGAGGCGCCGGACGTGGACGGCGCCTTTGCTCCTGGCCCGCTTCGTGAGGCCGCGGCGGAGATTGCCAAGGGCCGCCTGCTCCTCCCGCAAGCTCGCGTCAGAAGCCGCGGCGTGACATTTGTAATTGAGGGCTTCGCCGAAAGTTCTTTCGATGCCGCCCTGCTCCATGAAACATTTGCCAAGCCCCAAGGCGGTTGGCTGGAAGGCCGCCGCGCGCTTGAAATAACGCAGCGCTCCGGCGCTCCAGAGGAACTTCTCCGTCTGGGAACGCTCCTTCGGGGCGGGCCGGGCTTGGCCGAAACGGAGGGCGACGCCCTTGAGGCGGCTCTTTCCGCGCTCGGGCTTCCGTTGCCTGGCGCGCCCATTCCAGAGGCGCTGAAGGTCAAGCCGGATGACACTGTCGCTTTGGCCGCGCGCAAGGTGCTGGCGCAACAAGCTTACAGGATGTGGGCCAATACTCAAGGAACCATTGATGATTTGGACCCCGAATTTCTCCACGACCTTCGCGTGGCCGCCAGGCGCGCCCGCTCAGCGCTTCGCCTCTTCGCCATTGCGCTTGGCCCAAGGCGCTGCGAATCGCTCCACGCCGAAATCGGGAGCATGGCGAGGCTTTTGGGCGCGGTGCGAGACCTGGACGTCTTTTCCGAGCGGCTTCAATCCAGAATGGAGCGGGCAAGCGCCGGGGCCGAGTCCCGTCACTGGCTGGAAGCCTACCTGAAAGAGCGGCGCGCTGAAGCTCGTGACGCGCTCGTGCCGGCGCTTTTGTCAAAACGCTACGAAGCGTTGCTGGCTCGCGCCAAGCGGCTTGCCTCGACGCCCGCGCCTCTGCGCTCGCGCGGCCTGGCCGCGCTTCCGGCTGCAAAGGCCGCTTCGCTGTTCATCGGCGCGGCTTCAAAGAGAGTCCTCAAGCAGGGCCGCGCCGTTGCCGGCGCGCCAGAGCCAGCCCAGCTTCACCGCCTTAGAATCCTGGCCAAAAGGCTTCGATACGCGACCGAGTTCTTCCGCCCCGTTCTCGGCGACGGCGCCGGCGAATACTTAATCAGCCTCATCAATCTTCAGGACTGCCTCGGCGCCCACCAGGACGCGATCGCCGCGACAGCCTTTTTGCAGGAAGCCGCGCGCCAAGCCGCCGCAAACGCCCCGCCCGCCGTGCTTCTGGACCTTGGCTCCCTGATCCAGGTCCTTCGCGAAGAAGCCGCCCTCCACCGCGCCCAATTTCCGCCCCTA
The DNA here is from genome assembly GCA_022759065.1 of Acidobacteriota bacterium. Taxonomy (GTDB): domain Bacteria; phylum Acidobacteriota; class UBA4820; order UBA4820; family DSQY01; genus JAEMPZ01. The sequence continues at coordinate 14,074 of JAEMPZ010000038.1, forward strand.
TGGAAGACCTTCCGCCGAATGCCAGTCCCCGTGGCTTAGGCGCCCCCAAGCCCGTGGCGCAGCCGCCCTCGGCTGCGGGCAAAGGCATTAGCGGCAGGCGGGGGCGCCTGCCCCACGGATGCAGCATCATCCTTCCTCCGTGGCGCAGCCGCCCTCGGCCGTGGCGCAGCCGCCCTCGGCTGCGGGAGATGGAGAATTGCTTTGTGACTCTCCCACTTTCTCGGTCTTTGATGCGCTTGACCATTTGTAATCGGCTATTCTTGGGGCAATCTGTTTTCG
>JAEMPZ010000142.1 GCA_022759065.1 Acidobacteriota bacterium
TTTCCTCCCCGTCCTCCCTGTGAATCTTCCCTTGGTGTCTTGGCGTCTTGGTGGCGAATCCTTCTTTTTTTCGCGTCAGCCGCCGAAGATTTCTTTCCACGCGGGGTCCTTGGCGTAAGGGGCAAAGGCGGGGTCTTTGGCCGGGTCGGGCAGGGGCGGTTCAACGGCGGTGAGGTTGTCCTTGAGGGCGAGCGCGCGCTTCAGCGCTTCGAGCGCCTTGGTCCCATCTTTCAGCGCCGCCAGAGCCCTTGCGGATTCGTAGAAGGCCAGCGGGTGAAAATGCTGCGCATCTTCGGCGGCGCCGAACATTTGAAGGGCCTCTTTGGGATGGCCTCCCTCCAGAAGGACCTTGCCCGCGAATATCGCGGCGTGGGCCATGGAAGCTTTGTTCAGCGAGTCGTGCGGCGGAACGTTGAGCTTGAGCGCGTTTTCGTATGACTTCTCCGCTCCGGCGGAATCTCCAAGGGCCTCTTGCGTGCCCCCCAGGATGAAAAAGGCAAGCGCGCTCTTTGGGTCGGCCTCGGCGGCCTTGCGCGCGAAAGTCGCGGCGTCTTGGTACTCCCCTTTTCCCAACAACCCGCCCGCCTTCCTAGCAAGCAAGCTTCCTGGGTTATCGTAAGGCTGGGGGCCCACGCTTGAGAGCAAGAGCCCCTCGAAGCGAGGGTCTCCTCTGAGCCCTTTCAAATCGTCGTCCAGGGAGGCATCAGGGGGAGTCCATTCCGGGGGCATTCGCTTCACAACGCCAAAGTACTGGTCAAGGTTTGCAAGCGCTCCCTCACGGTCTCCAGAAAGCGCGCACACGCAGGCAAGATTGTATGGAAAGCCGGCGAAATCAGGATCCCATGCAATCGCTTTGGCGTACGCTTTTTTCGCCTCGCCGTACCTCTTGTCGAAGGCGAGCGCGAGCCCAAGGCCGTCAAGCGCCTCGCGGCGCAGCGAACGGCCAAGCTCGGGCGCGGCGTCGTCCAGCGCTATCGCCTTCTCAAAGCATTCGGCCGCCTCTTTGGACCTCCGCATCGAAAGCAGGTCCTGTCCCAGGTAATCCCACCCAAGGGCCTTGCGAGGCTCCTGCGCGACGGCCTGGCGGAGGATCGGTTCGGCCTCCTCTGGATGCCCCTCCGCGAGGAGCTTCGCCCCGCGCGCCGTCAAGTCGCCATTTGGAAGAGGGCCGGGCACCTGCTGTGCCCAAACTAACGCCGTTGACGAGAGAACGAGCGTTGCGGCCACCAAGTGGCTTATCATCTTTGCGCCCATCCTCTTCGCTTCGTATTCGCTTCCCATACTTTCCCCTCTGCGTTTCTGCCTTGCATCTTCTCCTTTAACGATTCTCCGTGTCTCTGCGCCTCCGTGGTGAATCTTCCCGCATTGGAATGCGGTGACGGCGTATCGGGGTTTCGGGGTGTCGGCGTTAGCTGTACTATTCTTTTACTCCGATACCCCGTAACTCCGTCACTCCGTCACATCTTTCCTTCGTGCCCTTGGTGTCTTTGTGGTGAATCCCTTCATCGAATTTATTCACCAAAGATCTCCGTTCTTCGAGTGACCGGATAGAAGGGATAGTCGCGGGAGAGCACTTCGGTGCCGCCCTCCTCGCGGTCCAAAAGCGCCATCACGGCGACAACTTCAAGGCCAAAGTCTTTGGCACGTTCGATCGCCTTTAGCGTCGAGCCGCCCGTTGTCACCACGTCGTCCACGATTATCACCCTCTGCCCCGGCTTGACGGGGCCCTCGATCCATTGCATTGTCCCATGGCCCTTCGGCTCCTTGCGGACTATGAAGGCATCGAGCGGGCGCGCCTCCTTTTGGGACAGCGCCGCGACGGCCGAAACTATGGGGTCCGCGCCGAGGGTCATTCCGCCTATGGCTTCGGCCGCGATGTCATTCTTTGCAATCACTTCGAGAAAACAGCGGGCCGTCAGATATGCTCCTTCGGCTGTCAACGTCGTGAGTTTTGAGTCAAAGTAGTATTTGCTCCTGCGTCCTGAAGCCAGGAGAAAATCCCCTCTTTTCAAGGACAACGTCTTTAAAAGCTCCTTCAGCCGTTCACGTTCCGCGCTCATCGGGCCTCCTTTCAACCTCCGTGCTTCATAGTTGAGCAACGCACGGCAGACGAACGACGACGGACGGTCGCGCGAATCAATGCGCGGCCGCCGCTCGCCGCTGGCCAGCCGTCAACATAAGTTTGAACCGTTCCAGGTGCGAGCCCTCCCAGGTAAGTTTGCCACAGCATGGGCAGACATGAAAGCTCTCGTGCGTCAGCCCGGTGTATCTGGGGACAAAGGGCCGCGCCACCGATGGCGCGACGTCAAGGGGAACAGCGTTGCAGCGGATGCAGCGCGGGCGGCACTTTTCATCAGGCGCCCCGAAGCGGCGAATGACCTCTCGCAGTTGCAAGGCGGCCTCGTCGCAACCTGGATCAAATGCTTGGCCGCCGTGCCTTTCGGCCCGCTTGATCAGCTGGCAGTCCCTCGTCAGAAGGATCCTTCCTCCGCGAGAAGCTTCCGCCAGAAGCCATTCATCTTCGGCTGCCCTGGCGTAGTCGCAATCGGCGCCCAAAAGCCTCAAATAGCGGCAGAGCTTTCCCAGCATCGAGTCGGCCAGGAATCGCGGGGCGCTTCCCAGGTTCCCTTCCAACAGCGCCTCGACCTCCGGCGCGTAAGCCCCATCTTCGTTTCTAAGAAAAAGCGGAGGCAGTTCCATGCAACCTTGAACGGGCGAATGGCGCGCCTGAACAAGCGCCAGATAGGGCGCCGACCGGGGCGCCGAATGGACCATCCTGAGTATGCGCGGCGCCAGGCCGTTGCCCGCGAGCGCCCTGGACGCTTCGCCCAGGCGCGCCGCCGGCACGATGAAACAGAAGCGCCCACCCAATTTCAGCGCGCGCGAGGCCGCAGCGCAGATGTCTTCCAGCGTGCAGGTTGATGAGTGGCGGGCCATGTTGCGCCCTTCATCTTGGCAAGCCATGCCGCGAGACGCCTCGAAATAGGGAGGGTTCGAGATCACGAGGTCAAATTGTCCATTGGGGACGGAGCCTTCCGGCCGAAGGTCGCCCTCTATGATTTCTGCCCGGTCGTCCCAGCCGTTCGCGCAGAGATTTTCCTTGGCCATGGAGGCCAGCTCGGGCTGGATTTCGACGCCGGCGAGTCGTCCAGGATGGTGGAAGTAGCCTAAAAGCAGCAGGAGTATTCCGCTTCCGGCGCCCAGGTCCAGGACGCTTTCCCCTGGAAGAAGCCACGCGAATCCCGCCAGGACGACCGAATCAATGGTGAACCGATATCCGCGAGCCGGCTGGATGACCCTGAGACGCCCGCGCAAAAACTGAGTCACCTCACGCGGCACGTCAGGCCTCATCGGCGCTAATCGCCAAAAGCGTCAGGTCGTCGGCTTGAGGCGCTCCGTCCCCAAACACTGCAACGGCGTGGCTGACCCGGTCCAAGAGCGCATCCGGCCCCAGGCCATTGGCGTGTTCCAACGCCTGAAGAAGCCGCTGCGTCCCAAACTCCTCCTGCCGCCGGTTCATCGTTTCGGTCACGCCATCGGTATAGAGAAGAAGGGCGTCGCCCGGCCCGAATAAGACCTTGCGTTCCTCGATGGTTTTCGAGAAAACCGCGTCATCCATCAATCCAAGCACGAGGCCTCTTGGAGAAAGAAGCTCAGGGACCCCGTTGCGCAAAAAAACGGGCGGGTTGTGGCCGGCGGAGAGTATGGTCGCTTCACGGGCCTTGGTATCCAGCGCCACCGCGCAGAGAGTGAGGAACGTGCCGTCATCGCTTAGGTTTTTGAAAAGCCGGTTCAAGTGGCTCAGGATGGCCCTTTCGTCGCAATCCATTGATGTCACCGAGTGCAGGATGCCCTTGGTCAGCGTCATGTAAAAGGCGGCCTTCACTCCCTTGCCGGAAACGTCACCCAGCACGATCAGCCACCTGTCGCCAGAGAGAGAGAGGTAATCGTAGTAGTCGCCGCCCACCTCCATCGCCGGCGTGCAGCGGGCCGCTATGCTAAACCCGGGCAGAAGCGGCGTCTCCTTGGGAAGGAACCTTTCCTGGACCCCCTTTGCGATCTCCAGTTCCCTTGCAAACCGCTCCCTTTCGCGAATTCGGCCAAGATAGGCCGGTTCGTAAGCCTGCACCTCCGCCAGCGGCCTTCCCTTCAATGCGAGAATGACCCCTAAAAGAGCCGCAAGGCCCAATACCCCCAAGCCAATATACCCCTGACAAACCACCTGAAAGTCGCGTCCCGTCAGAAGGAGGGCCGATTGGGCGAAAAGCAGCGGCGCGAAGATGAACAACAGCGCGCAAAGGAACCCTCCCAGTTCCATCGTCACGAAGAGGGCGGCGCCGGAAAGAAACGCCGCCGGAAGAACCATCCACAACGGCCCGGCCGGAACGGCGACCGCGGTCCCAGCGGCAAAGAAAATGCCGAACAGAGTTCCGCTCGCCAAGGGGCGGAAACGCAACCTCAAGAAGGGATAGAGAACGCCGGCGAACACGCTGCAAAGAACCAGGCTCAGCGCCAGAGGCCCGAAGAAGGCGTGCGCCGCAAGCCCTCCCGGAGCCATGAAGCCCTCCATGCTCGAGCTTGCCGGCAGGATGAAGAGGCCAGAGCGCTCGTTTTCCCAGGCGAAGAAAAAGGCGATGACTGGCAATGCAAGCATGAGGAGGCCGCCCGAAAGGCAGTAGAGCAAGGCCTTTCCGGTCTCCCGCACCCGCCAGGTGTTATTCAGCCAGAGATCGCTCATGCAGAGCTTCTCTGGATAGGCCTGCCTTAAAAAGGACTCGGCCACGGTCCAGAGGAGAGTAAAAAACAGCCCGCCGATCACCGACATCAGAAGCGCCAAAAGGAGAGTCTCGCCCCACTGGCCGTCATAACCGAAAAGAGCCGCCACGAAGGTGGCGCCACCCGAGAGGATGGAGATTTTTCTGACGTGCGTCAGATCAATCTCGTCCCGGCGAAGCTGTTGGATGAAAAGGAAGAGGACGAGAAGCGCCAAAAAGAACCATGAAGCAATGGTGAGGATCGTAAGGAGCAGGTTCCCTTCCTGGGATGGATCCACGCCCGATTCAAAACTGACGCTGCGGTCAAAGGACTTTATGAAGCCGCCTTCGAGCGTGACCGCGTACTGCGAGAAAACTCCTGGCAAGCCCTGTATGGGAGCCTTCCAGGTAAAATCATATTTCTGCCGGCCGTTGTTCTCTCCGGCGTTGTAGGCCGAAAGGATCAGATTCCCCACGTCAACGCCCAGAAAACGGAGCAGGTCCTCCGCGTCGCGCCGCGCTTCGGCGTCATTCACTTTTGCCGGTTCCTGAGCTTGAGCCAAGGAGCTTTCAAGGCCAAGAATCTGGCCCGAGCTCGAAACGGTTATCGTTACAAGGGGCTCCCGCACCCCGCGCGTCGCCCAAAGCGATGCGCCGCTTTGAGGCAGGGCGCTATATACCCACTTCTGAACCGGCACCTTGTTACTGGAAAGGTAAACCGCCGCCTTGAGCCCGACAAGCTGCTGCAACCTGCGCAAGGTCGAGGTGTCGGTCCGAGCGGAAAACTTCAACGTGAAAGGCCGGGATTCTCCCAGCAGCTTCTGGACGGTGACGCGGACTTTGTTCCTGGCCCTGGCTTCGTCAAAACTGGCGAGGCCCAACGGGCCATTGACGGCACCATTGACTCTCAAAAGATAGAGAGCCGCCGCCATCGTTCCAGCAACCACAAGAAAAGCGAGAACCAGCGCTCGCCTCATAGAGGCCAGCATAGAACAGAGGGCGGCCTAATTCAACCGCCCTTCCACAAAAAAGGGGAGGGCATTCGCCCTCCCCTTTTGATGAACCGAAAAAAAACAGGTTAGAACTTCCAGGTCACGCCGATCCGGGCATCCCAACTGTTTTTAGCGTCGAAATCCCCTTCTTTGAGCCCGTTCAGGTAGTGATATGTCGCCTGAAGGTCAAGGCCGATCTTTTTGTTGAAGAAATAGCGGTAGCCGAAAGCGGCGCCTGCGGCCCAGTCGTTCTTGAGGTCGCCTGTAACGTGAACCAGATAGGGAGTGCCGCCCACGGTGACTATATAGTCCTCGTTGATGCTGGTGCTGCCGAAGGTGTAGCCTACGTTGAGCTGGCCGTAGATTTCGCCCTTTTCGCCAGCCTTTGTCCTAAACTCGGGGCCAACCTCGATCAAGTTGTAATTCTTGCTAAACTTGAACTCGCCGTAGGGAGAGACGTCGTACTTGAACTTGCCCTCGTTGTACATGTAAGCGAAGTGCAGGCCAAAGTTTTCGGTGAAGAAGTAGCCTCCGTCCAAACTCGCCACGAAGCCGGAATCAGCGTCTTTGGTGCTGAACTGGTAGCCTGGCAACACTGAAACATACCACTTGTCCTGCGCGCAGATTCCCAACGTGGCCACAACCATCAAAACCGCAATCAGAACTTTCTTCATGTGCTTCCTCCTATCCATAAATTACCCCGGGCTATCCCCAGGGCCTACGACTAATTTAGGTCAATTGGATGCCATTTGTCAAGTCATGGCAGCGGCCTCACATTGGCCTCCCGCCACGTCCAGCGAGTCATTCGCCCGATGTCTCCGCCAGGCGACGCGTCCATGACCACCTTCGGCGAGAGAAGAGAGAGCCTTCGCGCGACGGCCACCCAATTGGTCGGGGAAACCAGCGAGCGCGCCATGACATCGCGAAAGGCCTCCCCGGTTTCTATCACCTCTCCGTCCACGGGCGAAACCAGGGGCCTCATCGGCGGCGCGAGAGCAACGGTTGACCACCAGGAGGCCACCGCTTCCGCGGATGGCGCGACGTGGCGGCAGTGGAGTGGGACATCCATCTCAAGCCTTCTGGCGTCGAGCGCGACCGCCTTGAGCCTTGACACGGCCTCGTCAACCTGCGAGGCGGGCCCGGCGAAAACGATCTGAGTCACGTTGTTTATCCCAGTTATGGCCAAATCGTTGAAGCCCCAATCAAGAAATCCCCGTTGGACCTCTTCCATCTTCAGCCCGACGCTGACCGCGAGCCCGAAGGCCCCTTTGGGACAGTGAACCGCATTCACGGCGTTCACCCTATCAACCCACTCCAGGAATATGGAGAGCGGAGCGCATCCGGCGGCGGAAGCCGCGGCGTAAAAACCAAGGGAGTAGCCGCACAGAGCGGACGGCCTCCCGAATCTGGCCAAAGCCATTTCAGCGCAAGCGTGATTGTAGAGGACCATCATCCGCGCGGCGGTAAAACGTTCGGTAACGATTGAAGCCGGCGCTTCGAGCAAAAGCCAGCGCGCGTCAGGCGCTGATTCGGCGCAAACCTTCTCCAGCCACGCGTCAAAACCGGGCCACGAGGCCAGCAACTTGCCCAGGCCTGAAGCCGCGCCGGCCTGTCCGCCGAACATGAGCGCGTACGCTGAATCCCCTTTTACCTGAAATCCCCCAAGGGACATCTCGTGCCTCCGTGGCCAGGCGAAAAATTGACTCCACGGCCCGTTCATATTACCATCACCATGGGAGGCCGCCCATGGCAGAGCCCATTGACACGCTGAAACGCATTCACCTCTTTGATGGACTGAGCGAGGATGAACTCGCCCTGGTAGCCGCGAAGCTCAGCCGCGAGAGTTTCTCCCCCGGCACCGCGATTATACAGCAGGGGGCGAGCGGCGCAAGAATGTTCATCCTGTTGGAAGGACGGGCGAGGGTGCTCAGAAAACTCGGGGAGGCGCAAGTCCTGATCACCGAACTCGAGCACCCGCAATCCTTCGGGGAGATGGGCATTATTGACGGCGAGCTCGCAAGCGCCACGGTGGAAGCCGAAGGAAGCCTGACGGCGCTGGCCCTTTCAAGGGACGATTTCGAAGCGCTCGTGGCATCCTCCGCGTCGCTTGAAGCCAAGCTCTGGAGAAACCTGGCGAAGGAACTTACCAGAAGGATCCGGTTAACGACCAACCAGGTCCAAGACTACTTCGCCATCAACCAGTCTCTCTGCGAGAACGACAAATTCCGTGAGTTTTACAAGCTATACGGGCCGTGACCCCAAATCCCGCGATGGAAGTGGAAGTTCGGCGTGACAGATAAAAAATCCAAGACCGGCAAAACTCCCAATCGGCGCGCCATCAAGATAGCGCTGTTTCTGATGATGTGCGGCGCCGTCGCCGGAATAGCCGCCGGCGTCTATTTGACCAGGGACATGCCGCAGGTTGACAGCCTTCAGTTCACCGTGCCAAGGCTCACCACCAAAGTCTACGGGCGCGACGGGCGGCTGATACAAGAGTACGGCGCCGAGAAGCGCGTGCTCGTTCCATACACCCAGATTTCACCCAAGTTCTTCGACGCCCTGATAGCCGTGGAGGACTCCTCCTTCTACCAGCACCACGGCGTCTCGGTTCGCGGCGTTCTGCGCGCGGTTTTCAAGGACTTGATTGAAAGGCGCAAAGGCCAGGGCGGCAGCACCATCACGCAACAGCTCGCCAGGCAGTATTTTCTGACGCCGGAGAAGCTCTGGGTCAGAAAGATCCGCGAGATGATCCTCGCCATCAACATAGAAAAGCGTTACAGCAAGCAGCAAATTCTGGAAATGTACGCGAACAAGGTCTATTTCGGCCACGGCTACTACGGCATAGAAAGCGCGTCCCGTTTCTATTTCGGAAAGCCGGCATCTGCTCTTGCGACGGACGAAGCGGCTCTTCTTGCCGGAATGATCCAGCTTCCCATGCAGTACTCCCCCATCAACCACCCCGACCGGGCCCGCGCGCGCAGGAACCTTGTGCTCGACCGGATGGCCCTTACAGGAAAGATATCAAGCGCCGAAGCCTCCGCCCAAGAGGCAAAGCCTCTAGGGATCAGGGCCAAGAGCGCCATGGAGGAGGGCGCCGCGGCCTACGTCAGCGAGAGAGTGCGGATGTACTGCGAGGAGAAGTACGGCGAGGAGGCGCTCTATGAAAAGGGCCTCCAGGTTTTCACGACGATAGACCCGAAGCTCCAGGAGACGGCGGTCATCGCGGTAAGGGAGGGGCTGCACGAATACACGCGCCGCCACGGCTACAAGGGGCCTTTGAGGGGCGGCGCCGCGCCGGACGAAACGACATCCGCCTCGGAATTTTCTGAAGGCGCGCGCGTCTGGGCGACGGTCCGCCAGGTTTCCGCGGATGCGGTCGAGGCGTCCGCGTGCGGCCGCACCTTCACGCTCGGTCCCGCCCAGTGGAAATGGGCCGGAGCGATACATCCTTCGATCGTTTTCAAAGAGGGCGACCGGATCATGATCAAGGTGGTTCGCGCCGGGACCGCCCCAGAAGTCGAACTGGAGCAGCCGGTGACGGCCCAGGGGGCGCTTCTGGCTTTGAACCCGCATACGGGAGAGGTGCTCGCCCTGGTCGGCGGTTACGACTTCGCCTCCTCGATGTACAACCGCGTTATTCAGGCCAAGAGGCAGACGGGGTCGGCCGTCAAGCCGATCATCTACGCGCGAGCGTTCGCCGACGGCGTGACCCTCGCTGACAACGTGGTGGACGAGCCAACCGCTTTTTTGACGGGCCGCGAAAAGGCGGCGCAACTGTGCTCGGAGGCCTACATCCCTCGCGACTTTGATCCAGACTACTTCGGCCGGATAACGTACCAGACCGCGCTGGAGCACTCAGTCAACATTTGCGCCGTCCATCTCCTCAACCAGATCGGAATGAACCGCGTCATTGACTTTGCAAAACGCCTGCACATCACCAGCGACCTGAAACCATACCCTTCCATGGCGCTGGGGGCTTTCGAAATCACGCTCTGGGACCTGACGGCGGCCTACGCCGCGATTGACAACCAGGGAGTTTACGTCGCTCCTTATTTCATCGCAAAGATCACTGACCGCGAAGGCCGGACGCTTGAGGAAACGCATCCGGCGCCAGAGCCCGTCATGGACCCGGCCGCGGCCTTTGTCACTGTGCAAGGCATGACGGGAGTCATCAAACGCGGCACCGGCGGAAGCGCGGCCGACATGAAGGGCCACTTCGCCGGCAAGACGGGCACCACGGACGATTATACCGACTCCTGGTTCATAGGTTTCAACCCCAACATGGCCTGCGGTGTATGGACCGGACGCGACGACCACAAGCCTCTAGGAAGGCTTGAGACCGGCGCGCGGGTTGGCTTGCCGATATGGCGCAGATTTATGGAGCCGGCCTGCGCGGGGCAAGAGGACATTGACTGGCCGATGCCCGAAACGGTCGTCAAGGTGATGATAGACCCGCAAACCGGCCTCAGGGCTGGGGTGGACACGCCGTGCACGGAGGTGCGCGAGCAGTATTTTGTAAAGGGGACCGAGCCGACGAAAGCCTGCAACGCCCAGGCGCACTTCATGCTCAAGCTGCCCTATTTCCTCCAACGCTATCCACTGAGCGCCGACGGGCGCTTGATCATTCCCGAGGCCGACGTCGAGGCGCGCTGCGCCCAGTTCCCGACCACCATAAAGCGCGAACGGCCGACCAGCTTGCTTGTCACCTGGTCAGGCACTACATTCTCAGTGCCGCTGGAGATCGCGGGCGCCCGCGAGGGCCCCGTTCCCCAGGCGGTGATGCCCGGCCTTCCGCACGAAGGGAGCGTTGCCTGTGGCGCCGTCGTTGAGTACATCGGCGAACAAAGGTGATACCGCCGAAGCCGTTCTTTGGCACCCTGGCGAAAACGGCGCCGTTGCGTGCGACCTTTGCGCCCACAGGTGCCTGATACTTCCAGGCAGAAGCGGGGTATGCCGCGTGCGGTTGAACGCCGCGGGAGAATTGAGGACCCTGGTCAGGGGCCGCCTTGTCGCGGCGGCCGTTGACCCGATTGAAAAGAAGCCACTCTTCCACTTCCTGCCGGGAAGCTTTTCATATTCGATAGCGACTTCAGGGTGCAACTTCAGGTGCGACTTCTGCCAGAACTGGCAAATCAGCCAGGCGGCGCGGCTTTCGCCAGGGGGGCTTGATGGCCAAATCGTCCCCCCCGAAGCCGTCGTGGAGGAGACCTTGCGCCAAGGATGCGCGTCTATAGCCTGCACCTACACCGAGCCGGCGATTTTCTTTGAGACCGCGGAGGACGTAGGGCTGCTGGCCAAAGAGAGGGGGCTTCGGACTATCTTCGTTACCAACGGCTATTTGACGCGCGAGGCCGTCCAAAGGGCAAGGGCTTTTCTGGACGCCGCCAACGTGGACCTGAAGGGCTTCGACGACAAGCGCTACCGCCATGTCTGCGGCGCCACGTTGCGCGGAGTGCTTGAAGGCTTAGAGGCGCTCAAGGAATCGGGCGTCTGGGTCGAGGTTACTACGCTCGTCGTGCCCGGCCTGAACGATTCCGCCGAAGAGCTCTCGGCCATCGCCCGGCACGTCGCTTCGCTGGACCCGAACATCCCATGGCACGTGTCGCGGTTCCACCCCGATTTCAAGCGGGGCAATGTCGGAGCCACGCCCGTTGCAACCCTCGGCCGGGCGCGCGAAGCGGGACTTGAGGCTGGCCTTAAGCACGTCTACGTGGGCAATCTGCCCGGCCACCGGGCCGAGAACACATTTTGCCCAAATTGTGCGACAATAGTGATTGAGCGGTCCGGGTTCAGCGTCGTTCGCAACCGGATCGCAAACGGCCGTTGCCCGGAATGCAGCGCGGAGATCGCGGGCGTCTGGGCTTAGCGCCACGGGAGGCAACATGGCTTTTGGATCGGCTAGAAACGAAGGCGACCCGGTATCAGACATCAACGTTACGCCGCTCGTGGACGTGATGTTGGTGCTTCTGGTCATCTTCATGATCACCACTCCGTTGTTTGAGCGAGGCATTGACGTCAACCTTCCCCAGACGGTCTCCAGCAATATCAGCGGCGCCGAAAGGATCATACTCACGATCCCGAAGGACAAGAATTACGTCTACTTCAACAGCCAGCCCGTCAACCGCGACCTCATGAAGGGCTACCTGGACCAGATATTCAGGACGAGGACCGACAAGACCATCTACCTTTTTGCCGACAAGAGCGTTCCCTATGGGGAGGTCCTCGCGGTAATGGACGAGGTCAAGCAGTCTGGAATAGAAACGGTCGGCTTGGCAACGGAACCTCCGCCCGCCAAGTAAAGCGCTGGAGGCCCGTCATTCCATAGGAGGAAACCCCAAGTGGCAACGGCGAATGGCCCGCTCGCTCCTCCCGCCGCCGGCCATTCATCAGGCGGAGAGGGCCCTCGCGCGCCACTCGGCTTTTCTACATCCACGCTGAGGCCGCTTCACGGGCCAAAACCGTTAACGCTCCCCGTAATGATTATTCTCTCCTCGGTTGTCCACCTCGCGGCGGCCTGGGGGCTTCTCTTCACGCCGGCTTTCCGCCAACAACCGCGGTTCCAACCCCCGGTGATGGTGCGGCTGGTCGAATTGCCTGCAGGCATGGGCGGCCTTCTTTCTGGAAATCCGGGGACTCCCGCCGAGCCGCCCAAGATTTCCCTGCCGGAGCACCAGCACCCCGAGGCCCCAAAGACTACGCTGCCGGGAAAGGTCCCTCCCAAGAACCAGCCCGGCGCCGCGCCAATACAAAACGCCGGGCGGGGAGTTGCCGCGGGCCTCGGCAAGGCCGGCGCGGCGGGGCTCGGTGGAAAGGGCGTTGGCGTGCTCCTGGATGAGCCGACATTTCAATATGAGTGGTACAAGGCCCGCCTGGAAGACGCTCTTAAAGCCCGCTGGAAAAGGCCTGTCCTAAATACGAACCTGTCGGCAAGCGTCCATTTCGTGATATCAGCATCAGGCAGCGCGATAGAGGTTCAAATCGTCCAGTCCAGCGGCAACGTCGCCTTTGATCAGTCCGTAATAAGGGCGGTATATGACGCCGCGCCATATCCCAAGTTCCCACCGGGCTTCTCTGGCGAAAAACTGGGCGTCCTTTATACCTTTGAACTAAGGCCTGACCTTGGTGAATAATAATGCCTCTGCTCTTTAGAGAAACCCTTCCCACAGCATCTCGTACGCGACTGGCTTTGCACTACGAAATATCGGGGAATGGCGACGGCCCGGCGCTGGTGATGGTTCCCGGCTGGACGCTAAATTCGCGCCTGTGGGACAAGGTAGCCGGACCGCTTGGAGAACGTTTTAGGGTGGTGCGGTACGACCCTCGCGGAACAGGTCTCTCCACTTCCAGCGTGGTTGACGAATATTCACGGGTGGCAGACGCGGAGGACCTCGAGGCGCTTTTGGACGGCCTCAAAATTGACAAGGCCGTTCTTGTGGGCCATTCCAAAGGCGCCCGCGTATGCGGCGTCTTCGCCATGCAGCACCCCGAAAGGGTGACGCGGCTCATTTACGTTGGATCCGCCGAACCACACGGCGGAAGGGAGCTGGAACGGAACTTCCGGCCAATAGCCAGCGCTTGGGCAGCGGACGTAAAACGGATCGCCCGCGAAGAGGGATTGGGGGCGGCGATGGAGAAGTTGCAAAGCGGAAACCTCTTCGGAAAACTCCGCGCTTCGCCGGACGGAATGAAGCTTCTGAGGCTCGCCGTGGAGGGCTATCAAGGGGCTGACCTTCTGAGCGACGTTCCACCCCGCGTCTACGATACCCAGGAGGGAGCCAGCGCGCTTGGAATGCCGGTCCTGGTGCTATGCGGAGAGAGCGACCCGTTCCTCGACGAGTGCCGCTTTGCCGCGGCGGCCCTTCCTGCCGCTCGGCTCGTGGTACTAGAAGGCTGCGGCCACATGCCGATGCTCGAATGCCCGGAGGCTTTTATTAGAGAAGTGGCGGCGTTTTTGAGGGAAGCCAACCCATGACCCGCGACTACCAAGACAACGCCGGCCGGATGAACGCGCTAAACCCCAAAGGCGCGCAAAGAGCTCGCCGCCTGGCCCTAATCACCGAAATACATTGGGAGG
>JAEMPZ010000113.1:0-10781 GCA_022759065.1 Acidobacteriota bacterium
TTGAGTTGTGGTGCTGTCATTTTTTAACTCAAAACTCAAAACTCATAACCTAATACTCATAACCCCCTCTTGTTCGCGTCACGTCTCACGCCCTTCAACCTTCATAATTCAAACTTCATACTTGCTTTTGACCGCCTACAGCCTGTCTTCCTCCCTTAGCTCCCTTATCTCCCTGTGATTCTTCCCTTTGTGCCCTTGGTGCCTTTGTGGTGGGATAAGTTACTTATTGATCGCGCTTTCGTATGCGGCCTCTTTGGCGACATAGCCCCTTGCAGCGCTTCGCGGAACACTTCATCCATCGTCTTTACATAGACGAGTTTGAGCTGCTCAAGGGCGGCCTTCGGAAAATCGCGCTGCTCGTGGCGGTTCGCTTCGGGCAGCACGACCTTCTTGAATCGGGCGCGGCAGGCGGCCAGCAGCTTCTCGCGAAGGCCCCCAACCATGAGGACGTCGCCGCGAAGCGTTATCTCGCCGGTGAAAGCCGTCGCATGGCTCACGGGCTGGCCGGAAAGCGCGGAGAGAAGCGCCACGGCCATCGTTATACCAGCCGACGGGCCGTCTTTTGGTATCGCACCCTGTGGAAGGTGGACGTGGATATCCTTCTTGGCAAGTTCCTTCGGCTTGAGGCCGTACTCGGCCGCGTGCTCCTTGATGTAGGTAAATGCAGCCTGGATTGATTCCTTCATGACGTCGCCCAACTGGCCGGTGAGGGTGAGAGCCCCGTTCCCATCAAGCGCGGCGGCTTCGACGTAAAGTATTTCCCCGCCGGCCTCGGTCCACGCAAGGCCAGCCGCCAAGCCTACGCGGTCCTCGCTGACCCGGTCCTCGTGGAAAAATGGCGCCGGCCCAAGCATTCTCTCCAGGTCCGAAGGCCTGACCTCGAACGGCCCTTTCGCTCCGGCCGCGATTTTGCGCGCCAACTTCCTCAGTACCGTTTCCAGCGCCCGTTCCAGGTTTCTAACGCCCGCTTCTCGCGTGAACCTGCGAATAAGAGACAAAACCGTATCTTCGCCAAGAACAACCCCTTTTCCATGAAGGCCGGTTGATTCGAGTTGCCTCGGCAGGATGTGGCGCATGGCTATGGCCAGCTTCTCCTCGTCCGTATAACCCGGTAGTTCAAGGATTTCCATGCGGTCCACCAAGGCGGGATGGACTCCTTCGAGCGTGTTGGCGGTCGCGACGAACATCACCTGCGAGAGATCGAAAGGAAAGCCCAGGTAGTGGTCAACGAACTCGCGGTTCTGCTCAGGGTCCAAAGCTTCAAGAAGGGCGGAGGACGGGTCCCCCCGCCAGTCGTCTCCCATCTTGTCAACTTCGTCGAGAACAAAGACCGGATTTCGGCTGCCCGAATTCTTGATGCCCTGGATTATCCGCCCCGGCATTGCTCCTATGTAAGTTCGCCTGTGGCCGCGGATTTCGGCCTCATCGCGCACCCCTCCAAGGGACATCCGCACGAATTTGCGGCCGAGCGCCCTGGCAATGGCGCGGCCGAGGCTCGTCTTGCCGACTCCTGGCGGGCCAGCGAAGCAGAAGATGGTTCCGGAGTTGGAACCTTTCATGGAGGAGACGGCGATGTGCTCGATGATTCTCTCTTTGGCTTTCTTCAGCCCGTAGTGGTTGGCGTCAAGCTCCGACTGCGCCCGTTTAAGGTCCAAAATGTCCTTCGTCACCGTGTTCCATGGAAGATCGAGAACCAGGTCCAGATAGGCGCGCACCGAGCTTGCTTCCTCGGAAAAAGGGCCGAAACGGCCCAGCTTCGCGATCTCCTTTTCCAGCGGGACAGTGACCTCCGGTGGAAGCGAGAGCTCCGCCAGCTTTTTTTTGTAGTAAGCCTCGGATTCGGCTTCGCCCTGGCCTCCTTGAAGCTCGGCCTGGATGGTCTCCAGCTGCTGGCGCAAGAAGTATTCTCGCTGGCGCTTGTCCATCTCCTCGCGCGCCTGCCTCGCCAGCTTTTCCTGCATGTCGGCTATCTCCACTTCCTGGGAGAGATGCGCAAGGAGCTGGTTGAGCCGTTCTACCGGGCTCTGGGATTCGAGAAGCGCGCGGGCCAAAGGATATGGAAGCGGCAGTTGAGAGGCCGCGGCATCGGAAAAACGGCCGGGCTCCTCGATGGCGATCAGGAATTCCAAGACGTCGGAGTTGAGGCCCTGCGGAGTTCCAGATAGCTGGTCGAGCCTTGAAAGCAGGCTGCGCCTTAAGGCAGCCGCCGCGAGACGGGCGTCCGGCTCAAGCCGGTCCCTGAACGGTTCCACGCGCGCAAAACGCACCGCTCCGTGGCGCCTTTCAAGTTCCACGCGAAGGCGGACCACCCCCTGCACGACCAGGAGCCCTTCGCCGGGGGTTCCAGGCCCCATGCGTAGCAGAAGCGCGGCCACGGCCACGTGATTGGGCCTGCGGGCCTTGAGCGGAGATGGAAGGAGGACCACGAGATCCCCGTGCTTGTGGCTCTGCTCCAAAAGGGGTTTGGCGCCCGGAAGCGGGATTGAAAGCGTCTCGATTGCATACGGAAAAACAACCCGTTCGCCCGTCTCCCAAACGGGGAGCCGCTTTGGAATGGCCAGCGGCAGCGGCTCATCCGAGCGCATTCTTATAAGACCTTTACCGGCAAGGCCACTTCCGACCCGCGGCGGTCGGGCACCCGCGGAAAGGTGATCGTGAGCACGCCCAGCCTGTAGGCCGCTTCGCCTTTGTGAGTGTTGATGGCGCCTTCCAGCCTCAGGCGGCGAAAAACGGGGCCTCGGTCCCTCTCCATCAGATGGTATGCCAAGAGCTCGCGCCTCGCGGCATGGCAGCGCTCGGCGCGGACCGTTACCACGTCGCCTTTTGCGCCCACTTGCAGCGTCGCGGGGTCAATCCCCGGCAGATCCATCTCCACGAGGATTTCGTCAGGGGTCTCCAGCACGTCGTACGGCGGAGCGCTGGTCACGTCAGGATCGCCCTGCTGCTGGTGAATCTCCTGGAGGGCTTCGAAGAGCTTGTTCATCTCGGATTGAAGGCGCATGAGCTCAACGAAGGAGGAGAGTATCTGGCGCATCAGCCGCCTCCCTGCCTGTGGGGATCGGCCAGGCGCTTGACCTCTTCGAGAAACTCGCTGATGTCCCCAAACTGGCGGTATACGCTTGCGAAGCGGACGAAGGCAACCTTGTCCAGCTCCTTGAGCCTCTCCATGACGTGGTTGCCTATGTCGCTGGTGGAAATCTCGCCGTCAGGCGCCTTGTGCAAAAGGCCCTCAACCTCATTGACAAGAGCCTCGACCGAAGCCATGGAGACGGGCCTCTTCTCGCACGCCTTGAGCACCCCGTTGATCAGTTTGCCCCGGTCAAACTTTTCGCGGCGGCCGTCTTTTTTGACGACCCTGTAGGGTATCGTTTCGATGTGCTCGTAAGAAGTGAACCGCTTGTGGCAGGCCAGGCACTCGCGCCGCCGGCGAATGGTGTCCCCGGAGGCCACCTCGCGAGAGTCAACAACCTTGTCTTCGGGATGTCCGCAAAAAGGGCAGCGCAAGGCAAACCTCCATCTTTGAGTCTAACCCACACTCTGGTGGTCTTTCAACTGCCTGTTTTTTTGACTTCGCTTTCTTCCGCGGCCGCGCGAATTTCCCCAATATGGACGCGGCCAAGAACAATGTAGCCTATTCCCCAAATGATTGAGGGGAAAAAAAGGACGGCGTGGCCCAGAAAACCGGCGGCCACGGCGTAGTCCTCGTCCACCCCATAGAAAGCCGTGAGCGCCCATGCAATGGCTTTGTGAACACCCCCGATTCCTCCCGGGGTTGGAACGGCTGCGCCAATTGAGATGAACACCAGCAGCAGAATTGACGCCTCCCATGGCAATTGCAGATGGAGCGCCTCCAGGAAAAGCCAAGCCGAGGCGACAACCGCTCCCCAGGTAGCGATGGAGAGAAAAAGGAGGTAGAGGATGGTCCTTTTCCTGCGGAAACTTTCAAGCCCTTCCGAGAACTTAAAAAAAAGCGAAAGAAGCTTGCGAACAAAGGGATAGCGCTCCAACGCGTGATGGCGGCGAGTCCACCGGTCAAGCAGCTTGCGCCGGGGGGCCAGCCACCAGGCAAAAAAACCGACCGCAACCATGATCAAAATCAGGACGTACGAGACGCGGTTCACGTCGGTTGCGACTCTTTGGGCTTCCGGCCCAAGCCCGCGGCCTCCAAAGAAGACGTAAACGGCCCAGAGCGCGACTATGGCGAACAGGTCCAAAACCCTTTCCAGGACAACGGAACCGGCAAGCGCGGCAAAGGAGAGCCCCTCCCACCTGGCAAGCAACAGGGGCTTGGCTATTTCCCCAACCCGTCCGGGCATTACGCCGGTGATTGCAAAGGAGACCGTCGTGGCCTTCAAGAGGGGCGCCATGCGAATTTTGCGGCCCGCCGAAGGACGCAAAAGGACTCCCCAACGATAGGCCCTGAGAACGATGGAGGCCACCTCGAAAGCTACCGCCGCGACAAGCAGCGGCCAAGTCGCCTCCCTGGCGTACTCAAGGACGCGGCCAAGGTGGGCGCCCCTAAGAAAAAAGTATAGAAAGACCCCGGCAAGAAGCAGGCTCAAAATCCAGAGCAGAAGCCTTCGGCGGGTCACGGCCTTTCCTCCGCGCGCGCCGAAATTTCGCGCTGCTTATGGTTTGTTTGGGCCAAGGGCCTGTCTTCACTCATTCACGGCCACCGTTTCGCTTCGTTCCGCCAAGGGTGTTTCGCTTTCGGCCAAGTCCGCTCCCGCGTCCAGGTACTCAGCGGCTGACGCGCCCCCTCGCGAAGCCACGGCCTTTAGGCCCACGCCTTTCGGGAGCATGGCGCGCAACGCTGAAACCTCGCGCGAGCCCAATGGAGTGCCGTAGACGCCGGTCGCGACGCGAAGAGCTTTTGGCGGAAAGTCCCTAAGAAGACGGATAAAACGCTTTTTCGTATCGCTCTCGACGCGCCCCCACTCGATGGTGAACCTTATCTCCAGCTCCGGGGCGGTCCGCAGCAACGCCTCCATCTCTTTTTCAACATCCCCCCACTGGTTTCCGGCAATGTAGCCGTGATTCAGCACGATTTCAGCCGCGCAAAGCCCCAGGCGCACGCATTCCAAGACTTCCACCCGCTTGCTAGTTATGGTCTGCCCGCCGGACGGAAACGCGACGGCCCCTATGCGGCGGGGCTTTGGGGGAGCGTACTGGATCGCGGCCCATAGCCCGGGAGGCGCCACGGCGGCGCCGATGCCTGAAACCCGCCAGGAATCGAGCCTGCGAACGGCTTCATCTGGACAAAGGAACGGATCGGCGAGTCCGCCCTCCAGCCGGGAATGGATGTCACTCTTGGCGCTCATGCGCTTTGGGCTTCGCCCACTCGTGTGTTTCCAGAACCTCGAATTCACGTGGCGTCAACAAAAGCTTGGGGTCGAGCGCGTAATAGAGCGTCCCTTCCCGCGAGATAATGCCGGCAAGAAAAGGCACCGGCGCCTTGCTCAAAAGATCCGGCTTCGGCTTCAGAAGCTCGCCCGGGCAAGGAAAGACCTCCACGGCTTTGTCAACGAGAAGCCCCATCGGCTGGTGATTTGGAACCAGGACGATGATGCGCCCCTTGGCCCTGTCCACCGCGCCGAGCCCAAGCCGCTCCTTGAGGTCAACAACGGGCAAGATGGCCCCTCTCAGGTCAATAACCCCTTTTACGAAGGACGGCACCTTTGGAAAGGCGTGAATTTGCGGCACCTTGAGAATTTCCCTGACGCACCCTATCGGGAGGGCGTAGTCCTGCCCCGCTACGGCAAAGCCGAGATAGAGAGCCTCGACCTCCGGCGCGGCTTGCGGCTTTCTCGCGGCGAAAAGGCTCTCCATGGCGCGCCTCAGCCACCCTCGGTGCGAAACCGCGCCAGCTCTCGCCCGGTCTCCTCGGCGCGGGTGGAGAGGGCTTCCATCTGGGCGCGCGCTTCGCGGACGATGGCCACGCTGGCCTGGCTCGCCCGCGCGAACTCCTCGACCGCCTTGCCGCCGCCCTTGGCCGCTTCCATCTGCGTGGAGGCCTGGGAGAGCACCTCGGCCACCGCGGATGTCAGGCGCTCCATCGCGTCGCGAATCATCGCCGAGCCAGTGCTCTGTTCCTTGGTCGCGCGCTTGACCTCCTCCGCGAGGCTTCTGATGCGGTTGACCGCTTCGAGAATCTGACCGCTGCTCTGAGTCTGCTCGCTGGTCGCCTTGCCCAATTGGTGGGCAAGGTCGCGCACCTGTTCAAGCGACTTGGCGACCCCTTCCGCGGAGCGGCTCTGCTCCACCGTGGCGCGGGCGATCTCCTGAACCATCTGAACGGCGGGGGCCACCGATTGCTCTATCCGCTTGAACGAAGCCGCCGTCGCGCTGGACGCCGAGACGCTCTCTTCAAGGATCGCGGTCTGGGTTGTGACGCTCTCCACCGCCTTATGAACCTCGGCCTGCACGCTCGACACGAGCGAAGCGATCTCTCTCGTGGAAAGGGAAGTCTTTTCGGCCAGGCCGCGGATCTCGGAAGCGACCACGGCGAAGGATTTCCCGTGCTCCCCTGCCTGCGCGGCAATTATCGCCGCGTTGAGCGCCAGCAGGTGCGTCTGTTCCATCACCTCGTCAATGACGGAGAGTATGTTGCCGACCTCCTCGCTTCGCTGGCCCAAAAGCCTCATGGCCTCGACGGTCTTGCCAAAAGAGCCTTGCAGTTCCTTGACGCTCTGTGCCGAGCGCTCGACGGCCACCACGCCCGACTTCGCCTCGGAGGAGGCGTTCTCGGCCGCCTCCCGCGTGCGCAGGGCATTTTGCTCGATCTGCCTGATGCTGGAACCCATCTGGGTCATGGCCGCGGAGGTCTCTTCGACGAAGCGGTTTAGCGTCACTGCCGAAGCGCTGATCTGGCGCTGCGCCGCCACGTTTTGCGAGAGCGTAGAGGCGGCT
This sequence comes from Acidobacteriota bacterium, assembly GCA_022759065.1. GTDB lineage: Bacteria > Acidobacteriota > UBA4820 > UBA4820 > DSQY01 > JAEMPZ01. The sequence continues at coordinate 6,910 of JAEMPZ010000113.1, forward strand.
TTGTTGACCTGGTCCGTGAGGCCGTCTGCGCTCGCGGCGATCTCCTCGATGCTGGTGATCATCTCAAGCACCGAAGAGCTGACCTCCTCCGCAAGCTGCGAAAGCCCCTCCATCTGGCGGGAGACCTCCACCACGGAGTTCTGGATCGCCTGCAGCGAGGCGGAAACCGCTTTCGAGGCGTTGTCCTGTTCTCCAGCGTGCTCCAGGTTGCGCTCAAGCTGGCCCCGCACCGCCTGCGTGTCGGCTTCAACCCGCTGGAAAGCGCCTCTGATATCCCGAATCATTGAAGCAAGCTGGCCGGACATTTCCCTGAAAGACTGCGTAAGCCGGCCCAATTCATCCCTTCGGCGCTCCACCTCGGCGGCCGCCGTCAGGTCGCCTCCCGCTATGCGCTTGGCAAGGCTGGTAAGGCTGTAAATTGGAGCGGTGAGGTAGCTGGTGACGAGATAGGAGAGAAAGGTGCCTAGAGCCATGGTGGCCAAAATGGCAAGCAAGCCGAAAATGAGGTAGCCGCGGCGCAAAGTGGCGAGCCCGGAAAGCGCGACCACCATCCTCATTTCGCCAAGGTCTTGAGGCCCTGAAACCTTGCCCGGCGTATCAAAACCAAACTCCCCGACGGGCGTTGCGGCCTCCGCCGCCTTGCGAATCGGCACGCGAATCAACAGCGCGGCGCCTTTGTCGGTCTTCTGTGACGTCACGGTGACGCCGGCTGGAAGGCCGGAAAAAGGCTCGTACGGCGCCTTGCCCAAGGGGCCACCGGATTGCAGGGTCTTTCCAGAAGAGTCATCAAACTCGGCCCAGAGTATGTTCGGGTCGGCCTTAAGCATCCCGTCAATGGTGCCTTTCAGCCCCTGCTTGTTGAATTGCAGGTCGTAGCCTGAAAGATTGCCCACCATAACGCCGAGGCTCTTGTAGGATTCCTGTATCTGCCCCATAGCCACGGAGCGGGACTTCGCGTAAAAAAGCAGCGCCTGGGCCAGGGAGCCGAGAAACAGGAGCCCTACAAGGACCGCGAGAATCTGGCCGCGGACGCTTCCTCCCACGAATTTCTCGAAGAGCCCCTGAACCTTCACGCGCTCATTCATAGATCGTCCCCGAGGAAAGGTCCTTGGGCAGCTTGTTTATCCTCAAGGCCTTCGCCGTGCTCCCGTTCACCGCGGTAGCCGCGTCGGCAACCGATACGACCCGAGTGTCGGGCGCCTTTCCAGAAGAGAGAATGTCGGACGCCACTTCCGCCGCGCGGGAACCGGCTGACTGGGGCGGGATGTAGGCGGCAGCCAAGGCTCCGTTTGACACGAGGCTTTCAGAGTAGGCCAGCGGCATTATTCCGGCCTCGATGCACTTTGAAATGATGAAGCGGAGAGACTCGGGCGCCTGCGTCAAAGGGTCAGGCAAAAGGAGCACGTATTGAGCCTGCCCTTTGATCCCGTCCAAAACTTTTGGAAGATCGTCGGTCCCCTGGACGGAGGCGGTCGAGGCTGAAAGCCCTTCCGCGCCGAGAGCTGAGGCGATCTCAAGTGCCGAGGCGGCAATTGCGGCCTGGTGAAGAACGACGATGCTCTTGCCCTTGCCAAGAGACTTGACCACCTGCGCGAGGAGCCTGGGGGCACCGAGAGATGCCACGCCGGTCGCGCGGGGATCACGAGTCAGGCCGTCCACCTCCGGGTAGTAAACCATGGCGTAGACGATCTGGACCTCCGGGAGCGCCTGGCGGACCTTTTTCACCGCGTAGGAGCCCACGGCAAAAACAAGGTCCGGCGCCTGCCCTTTCAGGGTGGCCAGCGCGGCGTCGTCCTTGTCCGAGCCGTCAAGCTCGACGGCGGCTGGATTGAAGCCCCGAAGTTGCTTGGCGTAAGCCATCTGAATGAAGCCGTTCCTGGCATCATCGTAGGCCGCCACCCCCTTGCGCAGAACGACGAAGACCCCGGAGGCGCTTGCCCCCATGGAAACCAGACAGAGGAGCAGAACCGTCAGGAAACATTTCGGCCAACGAAGGATCATCGCCACCTCCTCAACCTTCACCCTTAAGGATATCACCCGCGCCCTTTGAGTTCAACGTCAAGGGTTCGCGCATGAGCCATGGATACCAACCCGGGGGAGCGAGGAACGCGCCGAAGGTTCTTGCAGCGCGCGAAAATGACCGCCACGCGGCCACCCCGCGAAGCGCCGCTGTGGCTGGCGGCGTATAGAGCAGCGGCCTGGGCGACGTCCTGGGGGCAATCTTCCAGGCGCGACGGGTTGCGCACGACGACGTGGCAGCCCGGGTAGTCCGCGGCGTGAAACCAGAAATCCTCGCCACGCCCGATTCTGAAGGTGACAAAGTCGTTGGCGAGCGCCGTCTTGCCGGCGTAACCGGCGAAGCCACGAGGCAGTTCCAGCCGGACGACTCCTTTGGGGAGCTTGTCCGCGGCCTTGACTCTCTGCTTTGCAGATGAGGTTCTTGCGGCCTTTGGGAAGAGGCGGCCAAGGTTTTCCTCGCGCGCCAAGGCTTCGCGCTCCAGGGCGAGGGCCTCCTCGTCGCGCGCGATGGCAGCCAAAATCGCCGCCGTTTTTTCCATCCTCGATTTGCCGCGCTTCGCGAGGCGGAAAAAACGCGAGGCGTTTTCCTTCAAGGAGAGGGCCGGATCCAGCGCAACGCTGGCCGCTTTGGGTGGAACGGCCCCGTAGTCCACCACATCCGCCTGGCCAAGCCCCCTCCGGTCAAGATTGCCTAGAGCCAGAAGGGCCCTACCGGAAGCTTCAAGTTCCATCCACGATTGCCCTTCCGCCCGCTCCTGTGTGACGGCTTCGCGCCGCCTCTTCAGGACCTTGGCCCTTTTGGCAAGCTCGCCGCCGGCGCGGCGGCGGCCGGCTTCAATGAGCCCGGCACGAAGCGCCTGAGGCCCCTCTTCTCTCAGGTAACGCCCAGGCTCCGCAATTGTTGGCGGCGGCTGCGATGAAGAACCGCGCGGCGGAGGCAAAGCCCACGTCTCGCCGGGCGCGCCCGTCCTGAATTGGCCTTTGAACTTGCGGGCGGCCCAAAGCGCCACGCCCTCTTTCGAAAGCAGAAGCAGGTTGGCCGAGCGCCCGAGCGCTTCGCAAACAAACGCGGCCCCGCCGGAGAGAACGATCCGGAGGATCGGCTCGCCATCCACCGCCTCCACCCGTTCCACGCGTGCCCCCTTCAAGTGAGTCCGCAAGACTTCCGGCGCCTGGACTTCAGGCCAAGCCCAGGAGCAAAGCCCCGCATGGAATGCCTCAGGCCTGCACGAGAGCCCTAGCGTTTCTTCGGCGGAAAACGCCAAGCCCAGAAAAAACGGGTCCGGGGCAGATATGTTCTTGATGAAGCGGCCGCGAAGCGCGGCGTCAAGCAAGGGAGCGAGCGCCCTGGCGTCAAAGGCGTTCATGGCCGTCTCCTACTGGATTCTTCGGAAGCGTCGGCGGCGCCACTTGTACTTAAGATCACTCGCGAGCGCGCGAATGCGCCAGAAACGCCCGACGTATAAAAGCCCGAAGATCGCCCCGCCAAGGTGAGCCAGGTGGGCGACGTTGCCACCGCCCCCGACGGCAATGAAATAGACGCTCAGCGCCATGAACCCAAGCACCAGGACCCAAATCTTGATAGGGATTATGAAGAATAGAAGGACTTTTGTCTGGGGAAAATAGACCGCGTATGCGGCGAGAATGCCGAAGAGAGCGCCGCTCGCGCCTATTATCACTACGTTGCTATGGGGCATGAAGGCGCCCAGGATGCCGCCGGAAAGCGCCGCGCCGAAATAGAGGATCAAAAACCGCTTCAGCCCCATGAAGAGCTGCAAGTCCCCGCCGAAGAAATAGAGCGTCAGCATGTTGAAAAACAGGTGCATGGGGCCGCCGTGAAGGAAGGCGTAGGT
>JAEMPZ010000113.1:10881-13477 GCA_022759065.1 Acidobacteriota bacterium
GCGACGTTGACGCCAATCAGCGTCCCTATAGTCCGCGTCCACGTCCCCCCAAGCCGCACCTGGTAATTTCCGTACAATGAACATACCTCCAAGGAGTTAGAGTATAACACGCCAGCACGACGCGCCGGCGACCCGCATTCCTCGCTTCGCTTCGGAATATGGGTTGCGGAGAACCCCCGAAAAGGTTGTTGTGGGCAGGCGTTTCATATTTCATAGCCTGATCCCTATCCCAAAGCCTCCGATTGAAATGGTTCCTTAGCTTTTATTCGCCAGCAATTTCTCGCAGGATAATAAAACGGCTTCGGGGCTTATCGCTTCGAGGCACGGCGGCTTCAATGCTTTTGACGGCTGGCACTCTTGCCAGAAGGCCTGGCGGCACGGAGAGCAAGGCAACGAGGCGTAGATGACTCGAAAGCGCGCAGACGGGAGGTATGGCTCGGTCTTGTGCGGCGCGCCTGGACCGAAGACGGCAACCACGGGGACTCCCACGGCCGCCGCGACGTGCATCGGCCCGGAATCGTTTCCGACAAAGAGCGCCGCGCGCGACACGACGGCCGCCATTGAGCGAAGGGAGGTCTTCCCCGCGAGGTCAACGGCCTTTGGGCAAACCTCCCGAAATGGGGCGTGCGCGCCGTCGTCGCCTGGGCCGCCCACCAAAACCGGCGTCAAGCCTTTTCTTTCAAGAATGGCTTTCCCAACCTCGCCGAAGCGCTCCGCGTGCCAAGCGCGCGGAGGCTTGCTTGCGCCGATGTGGAAAACGGCAAACGGCTTGCCGAGCAGGCCCGCTTCGGACAGAACCTTTTCCGCCAGGGCATTGTCATCATCGGTCAGCGGAAAAGAGAGCGGTTCGTTATCTATCGTCACGCCGAAAGGCAAAAGCGTTTTGGCGAACTGCTTCGCGTGGTGAAGGTGCCAGTCTTCTTTCGTAAACGGAACAGGATGGGTCAGCAGAAAGCTCCTGTGGTCGGTGGAAAGGCCGCACCGCACTGGAATGCCAGCGAGCCTCGCCAAAAGCGCCTCGCGGAAGCCTTTTGGAAAAATGATGGCGGCATCGAAACGCGCCCGTTTCAAATCCTTGGCCTGTTGCCTGACTGCTTGAAGGGTCGTTCCGCCGGTCACTTCAACATCGGCAATCCCCGGCAGCGTCCGAACGACATCCTTCAAGCCCGGCTTGACCAAAGCCGTCAGCTCCCAGCCAGGGCGAGCCGTTGAAATCGCCTTGAGCGAAGGGGTGCAGAGAATTATGTCCCCGAGCCAATTGGGCAGCCTCACGAGGACTTTCGCCTTTTCCGCAAGAGCCGCCGAAGACGTCACTGCCTCCCGAAAAAGTAGTAAGCCGCCACCGCGATAGCCGCCGCGATAATTGCCGCCAGCGTAATCTTGACCCAGCTCCACGGCTTCTCGCCATAAAGAGCCCCCGTTTCCCCGTTGACGACGAAGTTGTAAACCTTTCCCTTGTACCTGAAAGAGCCGGCCCAAAGCGGGCACAGCAGGTGCTTGAAGGTCTGCCCTGAAAGCGTCGTCTTCACCACGAGGTCGCGCTGCGTGTCACCCGGCACGTCTCTGCTGCACTTGGAAATCTGGTCGGCCTCGATGTTGCTCTTGGCTATCTGCCAGATGAACTTCAGCTCCATGTCAGGGTTCAGGATTCCAAACCCGGCAAGGTAGCGGGTGTCGTAAGCAACAAGCCCGTTCTTGGTGTCGTATGGATACACCTTCAGAATCAGGTTGATCCTCTCCTCTTTCACCGCCGGGACGAGAACGTCGTCGTAAAAATCGCTCCGCGTTCCGGAGGCGGGCTCCCAGCGGACCTTCTGAACCCTTTGCTCGCGCCACACGTTCTTTCCGTTTTCGACGATGGAGACCTTTTCGGTGACGTAGTAGTAAAAACCGGCCATGGCGCGCCAGGCGCTTCGAGCCAGCGCGTCGAAGGTGAAAAAGGGAAGGTAGAGGCCAGTTATCTTGCCTAGGCTGGCCATGGCCTTCAGGTCGTTCGGTCGAAACCAGCCACTGCCTATCCAGTCGCGAAACTTCTCTTGGCACTCGGCCAGGGCCACTTTGAATGGAATCAGCGACTCTGGCAGGATCACCCCCGCCGCGGCCTGGCTTCCCGTCTCCTCGGCCACGTAAGGCGTGTCGCAAAAGGGGCAGGAGAGGTCCCTGCGACCGCTTGGCGGAAGCTGCACGACGGCGCCGCACTGCTTGCAAGAAAGAGTCTTCAGCTCAACGCCGTAGCCCTTGGCCTTTGGATGCTCCTCCAGAAATGAAAGCAGGTCGTGCTCTTCGGCCTCGAAAGGCCCTTCTTTAGGAACGGGAACAGTGGCGCCGCAGTATGAGCACGCCATCTCCTGAACCGCCGGGTTCCAGGCAAGCTGGCCGCCGCAGTGAGGACAGGGAAAAGTTTTTGGCGTTTCAGCCACGGCCCCTCCCGTCATTAAGCATACCATGGGCGAGCGCTTTGGCGACAGTCGCGAGCCGCGCGGAAGGGGCGAAAACAAGTGAGAAAGTTAGAAAGTGAGAAGGTGAGAAAGGGAGAGAGTTAGAAAGCGAAAGATGCACATCCAGGCGCGTTAATTGCATTGGTTGACCTTCTAAC
>JAEMPZ010000091.1 GCA_022759065.1 Acidobacteriota bacterium
GGAGACGGCGTAGCCCTGCCGCGAGAACGCGAGCGAGGCGGTCGCAGCCGCTTAGTTCCAGTCCCATCCCAGCCCGCCACTCAGATAAGCCCCCAACAAAGTATCAACAGGCGGTGTGTCCTGTCCTCTCATCCTCAGTCTGCGGTAGAATGGAGGTGGAGGGCGGATGGCTGAAACGTTTGAAATGGCAATCGTGGCCGGTGAAGCCTCTGGGGATGCGCACGCCGGCGGCCTAGTTCGGGCTTTCGGGGCGCTCCAACCCGGGGCGCGCTGGTTTGGCGCGGGCGGCGGCGTATGCCGCGCCGCCGGTGTCGAAATTCTGGTGCCAAGCGACCGTCTGGCGGTCGTCGGTATTGGCGAGGTCCTCTCCCGCCTGCCCGACTTATGGAGAGGCCTGGCGACAATTAAGAGGGCGCTGCGCCGGAGGCGGCCCCGCGCCGTAGTGTTGGTGGACTTCCCCGATTTCAACTTCCGAGTCGCGCGGTTCGCCCACAAGCTTGGAATAAAGGTGGTTTACTACATCACGCCCCAGGTATGGGCCTGGCGTCCCAACCGAACGCGATTCATGGCAAAGAACGTTGACCGAGCGCTGGTTCTGTTTCCATTCGAGGAGCCTTTTCTCAAGGAAAGGGGCGTGGACGCGCTCTTCGTTGGCCATCCGCTGGTGGACACGGCGAAGCCGGCCACCGAGCTTGCAAGGTTTCTGGGGCGCCATTCCTTGAGGCCCGAAACTCCCCGCGTGGCGCTTCTCCCGGGCAGCCGCGCTTCGGAAGTGGCGCGAAACCTTCCGGTTCTGGCCGCCGCTGCCGCGAAGCTCGCCACCCGTTTCCCTGATGCGGCGATGATGACGCCATGGGCTCAGGGATTGCCTTCCACTCTTCAGCGATTGGCGGCCGGCTCGCCCATAAAGTTTATCGAAGGCGAGTACGGCGACGTTCTTGGGCACGCCCAGGCCGCGGCGGTCGCGTCGGGCACCGCGTCTTTGGAGGCGGCGCTGATGGGCGTGCCGGAAGTTGTCATTTACAAGGTCAACGGCCTTACGTACGCGATAGGAAAGCGCCTCGTGACGGCGCCATATGTCGCCCTGCCAAACGTCGTGGTAGGGCGGCAGGCCGTGCCCGAATTGATCCAGGAAGATTTCACGCCCGATGCGGTTGCAAAGGCACTGGAAGGGTTTCTAGTTGATGGGGAAGCGTCCCAACACAAAGGCGCGAAACTGGCCATCGAAATCAGAAACAGGCTGGGAGAAGGCAACGCCTATGCCCGTGCCGCCAATGCCCTAAGCGAGTTTATAAATGGATGAGAGACAAGTATGAAGTATGAAGGTTGAATTATGAATGGATGTACTGCTGTTTCTTTCAATAAGGAGAGAGTACAACACTTCATCATTCATAATTCACACTTCGACCTTATCCTTCAAATCACCCCGCCTTTTGGACCTTGCCCGCCTTGATGCACTTGGCGCAGACCCGCATGGTTTTCGGCTGGCCGTTAACGGAGGCCTTCACCGTCTTCAAATTGGGAAGCCACCGGCGCTTGCTCAAATTATGGGCATGGCTGACGTTGTTCCCAACGCCGGGCCTTTTTCCGCAGACATCGCATACCTTGGACATGACAATGCTCCTTCCACCAAAGGCTTTATTATAACCCGCTTTGGTGGAGCGCGCAAGTGCCCCCTTGAGCCCAAATTCCTCGATGGAAGTGGGGTGCCTTTGGCGACGGCTGTGCTGCGCCGAAAGAGAAGATCTTTATTGCCTAACTGGGAGGGCCATTCCCTCCCCCTCCGCTGGCAAAGCCAGACGGAGGGACCCCCACCCTTGGGTGCCCTATTCCCCCGGATTCAATCCGGGAGAAGAGGGCTCCCCAATCCCTTTTGGGTGAACGACCATTTTGGCTAAACGACTTGCCCATCGGCATTTGGGGGCGCCGTTGCAGTTCGATCGCGGGATTGGGGTCTCGCGCCTTTAATTGGTCAGGCGGCTCCGCTTAGCAAGCCCCCCGCGCCTCTTGCGCCAATTAAGAGGCCTGCCACGCTGATGTCTTCGTCGGCTTCTGGCCAATGTATTCCTTCGCCATCACCAAGTAATTCCCAATGAGCGCGTTCAGATGCGCTGGCGGACAAAAGACGGGGAAACCATATGAGGGGGACGCCGATCCTGCGCCCATCCGCCAAATCCACTTGCAGCTCGGTGTCAGTGACCTCAACATTACGTGCCAACGGCCGGAATTCACTGCTTGAAGAATTCATGCCATGCCTCCACAAAAAACTCCTTGTGCTGCTTTACCAAGACCTGAAGCTTACTTAGTTCATGCGGAGCGAAATTGGTTGAATATGAAAGTTCGCAGGAACCAAGCCAGAATTTTGCCAGCTTTCGGCCCTCTTGAACGTGGATATGAGGAGGTTCATATCTATCATTGCTGAAAAACAAGAACCGGTAAGGACCAAGTTTCTTTACGGTTGGCGACATTCGTAGTACCTCCAGCCATTGAAAATTGTAGCACAAGCCGCTACTTTCCCAAATCCGGCAAAATTCTGGTAGGCGTGGTAATATATCAAACGCGAGAAGAATGCCATGGCTGATGAACTGGTTACAATCCGTGAGTACACGAACCCGTGGGAAGCCGAGTGGGCGAGAGACGTTTTGGCATCGGCTGGAATCTGTTGCCTCCTGCCCGATGCCTCGCTCAATTACCTTTACAATTTCATCGGCGCCGTCAGGGTGCAGGTGGCCTCATCAGTGGCCCAGGAAGCGGAGAATATTCTGGCGGAACAGGAGTTTTCCAGGCGGCTTACCCTTGGCGGAAAGGCCGGACAAGAGCCTGAAAGCCAAGACCCAACCGAACCCGTCTCCACCGAATTGACGGAAAAGACGGAATCTCCGGTTGATGCAATCGATCCGCGTGACGCTTGTCCAATGAGGGAGCCCAGGGGATGCCCCAACTGCGGCGGCGAAGAGATCGAGTCAGTATCCGCACCGGCGCATGAAGGGCAAAGCGCGCTCGCTGGTGTCGTCAAGCGGTTTTTCGGCCATGGCTGGAAACGCTGCTCCGCCTGCGGCCACCAGTGGGAAGAGTGACAGCAAAGTTAATCGTGCGGCTTGAAGCGGCCTGCTTATCCGAGGGGGGGCTTCCGCCCGGAAACTTTTTAGTTCCACTGCCGTAGGGTATTGTCTGAAGGGGAGGTAGCTATGCCTCAGCGCAGCGAGACCACGGTGCAATCAACAAGAGATATGACCACAAAGGCACTGAGACACCAAGGTGAAAAGGTTAGAAGCGCCTTTTTCCGCCGCGTTCCATTTTTGCGTCCGCCCTTTGTTTCCCTTGGCGTCTTGGTGTCTTGGTGGTTCGCCTCTTTGCTTTTTGGCGCGGTGGCGGCGCAGGAAGCTCCGCTGTCGCTCTCGCTCCAGGAGGCGTTATCCATTGCGGCGAAGAACAGCTACGACGTGAAGATGGAGAAGATAGGCCTCGAAAGCGCCGAATATGGACTGAAGGCGTCTTACGGCATTTACGACCTGAACCTTTCGGCCAATTGGTCAATCAACCTTCAAAGGGACCCTGCCACGAGCATCCTTCAGGCCGGCGTTGGAAACAGCGTATTCATGCAACGTAGTGACACTTACGGACTGGGACTTTCTCAGTTTACACCCTGGGGCCAGCAGTTCAGCCTCACCGCCAACGAGACCAGGAGCCGCACAAATTCATCCTACTATCTCTTTAACCCCACATACTCTTCTTACGCCAGCCTTTCCACCTCGTTGCCTCTTTTGAAAGGGTTCGGAATCAAGAACAACCACCTGCCTGTGCTGAAAGCCAAGTTGGACAAGGAGCTGGCCGGTTTTCAGTACGCGCGGGACCTCAGAGACACGCTTTTGTCGGTGGAGCAGGCCTATTGGGACCTCGTTTACGCCAGAGAGAACCTTGACGTAAGCCGGTCCGGTCTCGAACTTGCCAGGCAATTTCAGTCGGAAACGGCCGCCAAAATCAAAGCCGGAGTGTTGGCGCCAGTAGAACAGATCACGGCCGATGCTCAGGTGGCCCAGAACGAGCAAAACATAGTCGTGGCCGAGAGCGACGTTCGTAACAGGGAGGACCTTTTGAAGCTCGCCATGGGCTATTCGCAAGAAAGCAAGGAGTGGAACCAGAGGGTCGTTCCGAGCGATGATCCCAAGCGCAACCCGGGCGACTATGACGAGGCATCTCTCATCAAGCAAGCGGAGCAACAGCGCCCCGAGATAGCCGTGATCGCCAAGACGCTTGAGAAGAACAAGCTCGACACGGCCTTCGCCAAGAACCAGCGGCTGCCGAGCCTCACGTTGCAGGGCGGGCTTTCGTACGCCGGCACGGCGGGTGATTATTATGATCCTTTCCTGAATATCTACGTCTCCAAGGGTTTCTCCGACGCCTGGAGCCAGGTCAGCGGAATGGATTACAAGTCGTGGAACGTGGGGCTGGTCTTCAGCTACCCGATCCAGAACCGCGCGGCCCGCTTCAACTACCAGAACGTCAGGCTTGCACAGAACAGCACCGAGATCCAACTTGAAAAGGAAAAACTGGTGGTCGCCAACGATGTGCGTCTTGCCTTGAGAAACCTCCAGACTACCGAAAAGCGAATCGCCGCGGCCGAGCTGAACGTCAAGCTCCAGCAGGAGAAGCTGGACGCCGAGAAGAAGAAATTCGAGAACGGCCTCAGCACCGCTTTCAACGTGCTGTCTTACCAGGACAGCCTCATCTCCGCGAAATCCGCGCTGCTGAAGGCGCGCATTGACAACCAGGAAGCTTCAGCTTCGCTCGACAGGGCGGTTGGCACCTATCTGGCGAGCAAGGGCTTGGAAATGGCCGGGACCGGTTCCGGCGAAGCCAAGCCCTAGGGCCGTCAAGCCACGGAACCACAAGTGAAGTGAGGTGATGACATGGACGAAGACGCACCTGAAACCAAGCAGCCTACGCCTGAAGAGGCAAAAGCAGCGGAAGCGGCCCCAGTTCCCCCGGAAGCCATCGCCCCGCCATCCGCGCTTGCGGCCTTTGCCGGAGTAGTGGCTTCGCCTTCGGCCACGTTCGATGCGATGCGCGGCGCCAATTGGCGCTTCGCCATTTGGCCGCTGGCGGTTTTGGCGTTGCTGGCCGGCCTTGCCACGTACCTCTTTATGGCAAGGGTGGACATGGAAGCTTTCATGCGGAACCAGCTCAAGCACAGCCGCTTCGCTTCCCAGATGTCCGCGGAGCAGGTGGACCAGGCGATAGAAAGCGCCAAGAACGCGAGCCCGTGGACCAGAGTGGCGATCAATATACCAGGCACAGTGGTCTTCATGCTGCTGGTGGCGCTCGTATATTGGGTGGCGTTTCTTGCCATGGGCAATTCCATGACCTACGGGCAGACTCTCGTCGTTGCAAGCTGGGCTCAAGTCCCCAACATGATAGCGAGCGTTCTGGCGTGCATTGTATTCATGGCGCGCAACCCGTCGGAACTGGACCCGATGAACGCGGTTCTTTCAAACCCGGGGGCGCTTATCGGCCAGGATGCGCTTTCGCCGTGGCTATACTCTCTGCTCTCCAGCCTGGATGTTTTTGCAATTTGGACCGTCGTTCTGTACGTGCTCGGTTTCGCCGCCGCCAGCAAGATATCCAAGGGCCAGGCGGCATCGGTCGTGCTCGCCATTTTCGTTTTGAAGACGGGCCTGAAGATGGCATGGGCCTTCTTCTTCCAAAGTTAGGGGAAATAGAGTGAAGCGCAAACACTGGATATTGCTTGGAGTCGCACTCCTGATAGTGCTGGTGGTGGTCGTTTCCATCCTCAAATCGGGGAACAAGCCCGACGAGGTGGAAGCGGTCAAGGTGGTTCGTGGCGACGTGGCGCCCACCGTGACGGCAGATGGCCTGATCGCCGCCAAGGACACGGTGAACATTTCGTCCCAGGTGATGGGGGAAATCATCGCCATCCCCTTCAAGGAGGGCGAGCGGGTCAAAAAGGGCGACGTGCTTGTTCAGATAAACCCGGACACCTACCAGCGCGACGTTGCCTCCGCCAAGGCCAATCTCGATGGCGCCCTGGTGGCGCTTGACCAGGCCAAGGTGACGCTGGCGCAGAGGCAGCGCGACTGGGACCGCGCGGAGAACCTCTTCAAGCAGGGCATCTACTCGACGTCGCAACATGATGACGCTAAGCTTATGTTGGATCAGGCCAAGCTCGGTTACGATTCCGCGCGGACAATGGTCCAGCAGGCGAAGGCGGCCTACCAGCGCGCGCAGGATTACCTGGCCAAGACCACGATGCTTTCGCCCATCAATGGAGTTGTCACGGCGGTGAACGCGAAGGTGGGCGAAACGGCCGTCATGGGGACGATGAATTTTTCAGGCACGGTCATCCTGACGGTGTCGGACCTGAGCCAGATCATCACCGAAGTGGAAGTGGACGAGGCCGATTTTCCCAGGCTGAAAATGGGCCAGCCGGTCGTAGTCACGGTGGATGCCTTGGGCGGCAAGAAATACGATGGGACGGTGATCGAGATCAGCGCTTCCGCGCAGGCCGGTTCATCGGGAGTGCAGACCAACATCCGGCAGTTCAAAGTCAAGGTCCTCATAACCAATCCGGACGCTCAGCTCCGGCCTGGGGTCACGGCGAGGGTCAAGCTCATAGCCGACAAGCGGAAGGACGTGCTGCGCGTTCCGATCGGCGCCATTCGCACCGAGGAAAAAAACGGCGAGCAGGTCTTTTTCGTCTTCACGGCCGAGAAAGGCAAGGTCGCTAAACGGCCAATAAAGGCTGGGCTTTCCGACGATCTTTACACTGAAGTGACGGAAGGGCTCAAGGGCGGCGAAGAGGTCATAACCGGCCCTTACAGGTTCTTCAAGACCATGCGCGAGGGCGACCGCGTCAAGGTCAAGCTGATCGGCGATGAGGAAATTCAGAAGCAGCAAACAGGCATAGAGGTTCATGTGTCATGATGCGTTTCGCGCGGGATTCGCGGCTGGGTTGCGAGTCGCTCGTTGAGGCATGGGACGGTGGCAATGGACGCGAATAACGATCTCCTCATAGAGGCCCGCGGGCTTGTGAAGGATTACCCGATGGGCGACGAGGTCTATCACGCCCTTCGCGGCGTGGACCTGACCGTGCGGCGCGGCGAATTCATCGCCATCATGGGCCCCTCAGGTTCGGGCAAGTCAACCCTGCTTCACCTCTTGGGCTGCCTGGACACGCCGACGTCAGGTGAATACGTGCTGGATGGCACGCCCGTGCACACGCTTTTGCCGGACCAGCTCGCCGAGGTGCGAAACACAAAGATCGGGTTCATATTCCAAAGCTTCTTTCTGTTGCCCAGGGCCAATGCACTGGAAAACGTCGAGCTTCCGCTGGTTTACGCGAAAGTCCCCCCTTCCGAGCGCCACAAGAAGGCGTTGGAAGCGCTCCAGTTTTTGAAGCTGGGCACTCACGCGCGCCACATGCCAAACCAGCTTTCCGGCGGACAGCGGCAGCAGATCGCAATAGCAAGGGCCTTGGTGAACAAACCGGCGCTCATCATGGCCGACGAGCCCACCGGCAACCTCGACAGCGCGACGTCCGCATTGATCATGGACCAGTTGGCAAGCCTCAACACCCTTGGAAACACGATTATTCTTGTCACGCACGAGCCCGACGTTGCCGCTTACGCCCGCCGCCAGGTGCGCATACGCGACGGCAAAATCGTAAGCGACGACGTGGCGAAAAAGAGCGAAGCGCCCAAGCAGGAAAACCCATGAGCGCGGCGATCAAGCGGGAACAGATATACGGTTTCTGGGGCTCCGTCGGGGAACTCCTGCGCATTGCGCTCAGGGCCATCCTCTCCAACAAAATGCGCTCCTTCCTGACGGTGCTTGGAATCATTATCGGCGTGTTGGCCGTCGTCACGGTGCTCTCGATCATCCAGGGCGTCTTCGCCTCATTCTTCAGCCAGTTCGAGACGATGGGCGCCGACACGATGTTCATAAGGCCGAACTGGGAGATGTTCCGCAGCCATCAGGAGGGCGTTCGCCGCCTCAAGATGACCTACGAGGACGCCCTGGCCGTCAAGCGGGACGTGCCGCAGGTCAGGGAAGTGGCCCCGTTCATCATGCGCAGCGACAATATCGCGTACCGCGGGCGGCGGGACGCGACGCAGATTCAAGGCACCACCGAACCTTACGCTGAAATGAACAACATCGGCATCGAGTCGGGCCGCTTCCTTGGGCCGATGGACGTAGCGGCGCGGCGCAAGGTTTGCGTAATAGGCCAGGACATCATTGACAAGCTCGCCCTTCCCGCTGCTTGCCTGGGCGAGGAGATTCAGGTGGGCCGAGGCACGTACACTATAGTCGGCGTCACGGAGAAGAGGGGAGGCTCTTTCGGCCAGAGCGAGGATGACGTCATTTACATTCCCCTCACCACGGCCATCCAACAGTACGGGACCGACACCGCGAATTCAGTGTTCATCGTGGTGCAGGTCAAGGATGCCAAGTACATGGACGACGCCGTCGAGAGAATTTCGCAGGTCATGCGCCGCGAGCACGGCTTGAGATTCGGCCAGCAGGATGACTTCCGCATCTTCACGGTGGAGCAGGTTCAGAAGATCATCAAGCAGTTCACCGGAATCTCGACGCTGGTCGTGACGGCGATCGTCTCGATCACGCTCATCGTCGGCGGCATCGGTATAATGAACATAATGCTCGTCTCGGTCACCGAGCGAACGCGCGAAATCGGCATCCGAATGGCCGTCGGCGCGAAGCGCGTCCACATTCTCTACCAGTTCCTTATTGAATCGGTCACGCTCTCGACGTTGGGAGGCGTCATAGGGCTTCTTGCGGGGTGGGGGCTTGCCAATCTCATTGTATTCACCCTCCGCCATACCGTGGCGGAAGGCTTTCCGCCCGCTTACGTCCCGATGTGGGTGATCTTTTTGAGCCTATTCTTCGCCGCCTTCACGGGCGCCGTCTTCGGAGTCTACCCGGCCTTCAAGGCCTCGCGCCTCGACCCCATTGACGCGCTGCGGTATGAGTGAGTACAGATGGATGAGCGATGAACGATGATGGATGATTGATAAGGCATCTTTCATCTCTCATCCGTCATCCTTCTTCTTGACGATCACCTTGTCAATGCGGCGGCTGTCCATGTCGGCGATTTCGAAGCGGTAATTGTTCCACTCGATGGCCTCGCCCTCGGAAGGAATTCTGCCAAAGAGGTGGAGCATGAATCCGGCCAGCGTTCTGTATCGGCCCGAAGTCTCGCCTGGCAAATCTGGCAGTTTGAGCACTTCCTTGAATTCGTCCACGGCCAAGGTCCCGTCGAGCAGCCAGCTTCCGTCTTCGCGGCGCAGCGCTTGCCGTTCGTGCTCGCGGCTGTCAGCGGTCTCGTCACCGACGATGGTGCCGAGAAAGTCCCTTGGCGCTACAAGGCCTTCTATCCCGCCGTGTTCGTCCACGCAAAGCGCCAAGTGGGCGTGGCGGCGCTTGATGAGTTCAAGCACTTCAAGGGCCGAGCGGGTTGAAGGGACGAAGAGCGGCTCTCGAAGAGACTCTCGCAAAGGGGGCTTGCGGCCGGAGACCAGCCCAAGCAAATAATCCTTGGCGTTCAAAAGGCCCAGTACGTTGTCTTGGCGGCCGTCGTACACGGGAAACTCCGGGTGGCGCGTCTTTGAGATCACTTCGATGACCCGCTCCGGCTTTTCATCCGCGGCCAAAAAAACGATCTCCGAGCGCGGGGTCATCAAGAGGCTGACGGGGCGATCCGACAGCCGCAGCACTTCGCGAACCATTGCGTATTCCTCCGGCCCCAGGATGCCTTCCTCGACTCCCTGGGCCAGGGCCAGCTTGATCTCCTCTTCCGTGACCGCCGGCTCGGTCTTGGAGCGAGCCGGAATCATGCGCATCAACGTATTGCTTGAGGCGTTGAGAAGCCAGACTACCGGAGCCGCGGCGATCATGAGAAACTTGAGCGCCGGCGCGACGGCGCAGGCCAGCGACGTTGGGTGACGGAGAGCAAGGCGTTTTGGAAAAAGCTCTCCTAGGACGAGCGACACGTAGGTGATGCCCCCCACGACGAGGGCGAGGGCGATGATCATAGAGTAGGGACGCAGCCAGGCGGCTCGCCCAAGAAGCTCGGCAAGAGGCGCGGCAAGCGTGGCCCCGCCGAGCGCCCCGGCCAGGACTCCGGTAAGCGTCATGCCCACCTGCACGGCGGACAAAAGGCGCCCCGGTTCCTTCAGGAGGGCGAGGGCGGCCTTGGCGCCACGCTCGCCCTTCACAGCGCGCCGTTCAAGCCTTGCGCGGCGGGCCTTCAACAGCGCAAGCTCAGATAGCGCGAAGAAGCCGTTCGTTAGGACCAACAGCAGAAGAATCGCAAGCTGGAGCAATATTCGAACCACCGTTCACCGTCCGTGTGTTACTACGTTAGGCGTTAGAAGGTCAGACGCGCAGGGTTAGGAGTTGAAGAGGTTATGCGTAAAGCGTAAAGAGTGAAGAGGTAAAGAGGTTCAATGTACTTCTTTACCCTTTACTTCTTCACCCTTCACCCTTTACCCTTTACTCCTAACTCCTAACTCCTAACGCCTAACCCTTGACCCTTCGTGCCCTTTGCGCCTTTGTGGTGAATGTCACTTTCCTCCAGGGCGGTTACACCTCAATCGTCTCGCCGAAAGCGGCGATGCGGCCCTTGATGCCCCTGGCCCCGGCGCGCTTCACGAATTCTTTTGGATCGGCCGGTATCACGGGGAAGGTGTCGTAGTGGATCGGCATGGCCTGCTTGCAGCCAAGCATTATCGCTGCTTCCACGGCGTCGTCCAGGCCCATTGTGAAGTTATCGCCTATGGGCAAAAGCGCCAGGTCAATCGGATTCAAGCGGCCATAGAGCGCCATGTCGGACATGATGCCGGTGTCGCCCGCGTGGTAGACGCACTTGCCACCCATCCAAATCAGAAAGCCGGCGGGGTTGCCGCCGTAAGAGCCGTCGGGCATGGCGGAACCGTGAAGCGCGGGGGTAAGTTTTAGGCGGCCCCATGGAAATTCGTGGCTTCCTCCGATGTGCATGCCGAAGGCTTCGACGCCTTTTTCGGCAAGCCAGTTGGAGATCTCGAAGTTCGAAACCGTGGGGCAATGGTTTGCCTTTGCTATCTCCACCGCGTCACCGACGTGGTCCCCGTGGCCGTGGGTGATGAGAACCGCTTCGACCTTGACGTCGCGGGGCTTGATCCTGGCGTGCTGGTTGCCCGTGATGAAGGGATCAATGATGATTCTGTGCCCGTTCGCTTCAAGCTCGACGCACGAATGGCCGTGGTAGGTCAGTTTCAACATGGCGTCCTCCTTCTGTTCCAATGGTCTTTCGAGTACTTGTGTTCGTGAAGCCGCTTTGCCTCTTCGGCCTCGCCAGGGTTGAGGCCGGACTCCTGCCACTCGCCCGGGAAGACTTCCGCGAAACCGGAACGCAGAGCCTTCCTGAGGCGCGCGGTGGAAAGCCGTGGGATAAAATCGGACAAGCCCGCGAAAGCAAGGCGGTAGGTCGCGGCTTCCTGTGGCCCGTGGCGCGTGGCCGATGCGAGCGCCTCGTAATCAAGCTTCAGGGGAATCGCTCCGTGCTGCAAAAACGCTCGCTTTCCGCGAACCTGGGCGCTGCCAACAACCTTCTTGCCCTCCACCAAAATCTCCTTTGTGGAGGGGACGAGGAAACATGGCGCCGCGCCGTTCGGAGTGATTGCGGCTGCCCGCTCTTCAAGTTCGACGCGAAGCCCGAGGCCGGCCAAGGATTTTGCCAGCGCCTCGGCGATGCGGGCGTAAGACTCGGCGAGCCCGCCAGGAAAGAGTTCGCCAGTGGGGGCAATCACCGCGTAGGTCAGCTCGTCGTCGTGCAGCACCGCCCTGCCTCCGGTCGGGCGGCGCACGACCGAAAAGCCGCGGCTTGCAAGATAGCCTTCGTGGCAGGCCGTTTCAAATTCCTGGTGGTAGCCAAGAGAGAGGCAAGCGGGCGACCATGTGTAGAGGCGAAGCACCGGCCGCGTTTCATCTCCCGTTTCGATCGCCTGGAAAAGCGCCTCGTCCACCGCCATGTTCCATGAGCCCTCTCGTGCAACAGGCTCGTCTATGACGCGCCATATCATGAGCAGCTCGAACAATCCAACATAAAGCGCCGAAGGTTGGCCTCTTCGGTGGGGCGAAGCCCATCGCCGCTGCAGTTGTCGAAGGTGAAAACCGGGAGCGGAAGCGTCGAGCGGAAAAAACCCTGCTCCCGAATGTTGTGGCAAAGGCATTCAACGCCGAGGATCAGCCCGCGCAACCGCCTTTCTGCTATCTCCTTCAGGATTCTCTCCTGCCGGCGCTTCAGGCCGTAAGGGAGCGAACTCTGGTGGTAATGAGAGACCAGATCGCGAGCCGGCCCCTGGGGATTGTTCTCAAGCCCCCACTCGTCATAAACGACGATGGCGTTCATCTCGTCCAGGAGCTTGTAAAGCCCCGAACGGTATGGTGTCAGCCCGATGAAGCCTATCTTTGTCCAACGCCCCTGCCGTGAACCCTCGAATTCGAGTATCTGCCGCTCAAGTTCCCTGCGGTGGCCTTCGATGTCCTTGCCGGGATTCATGGCCTTTGCGAGAGTCCGCGTATAAGCGAGCGAAGGGAAGGCGCCGTTCTTGTACTGTAGGGCATCAAACCGGCGGAGCGCGACGCGCACGTGCGACCACTGTTCCAGAGAGGACTTCAGCGCCCGCTGGTCAACGTCAAGGTCCCTGCAGAGATCATCCAGCGCTCCCTGCAAGCGCTCAATGTTGCGAAGGATTGGAAAATGGAAGGGGCGGATCCTGATGCCCTGTCCCTGTAGCAGTGAAAGGGCCGCGCGAACCTCTTGTGGAACGCCTGGGTCCGGATACCACACCTCCTCCAGCTCATTTTCGATGGCTATCGCGTAAAGCGAGCGCGCCCAAAAAGGCGCGCTATCGCTCAGCCCGGCCATGCGCGCGGTCGCCAGCCACTCTTCGCGGTTGGTGGCCAGGGCGAAGTGCGACCAGAGATTTTGCGCTTCGTGCGGCGAAGCGGCAAAAATCTCGGCCGGGATGGGGGGAATGTAACCGATGCGCATCTCGCCTCCACCATGAGAGTACCGCCAGGGAGCCTCGCAGTCAACTGGGCTGTTAGCAGGAGCAGGGCCGTGGGCTGTCAGCCATGAGGTGATTAGTGATTAGTGGCTAGTGAGCAGTGACCTGTGAGCAAGACAAATGATGGATGATAGATGAG
>JAEMPZ010000030.1:0-5057 GCA_022759065.1 Acidobacteriota bacterium
CGCTTTTGTTATGGCCGCCTGCTCATCTTGGGGCAGCTCTCCGGGACCTCCGAGGATGTTAAGGTCGCTGTTCAAGAGCTGGATTTTTTCCCGAATTCGGTTGGTGAAACCGGTCGAAATTCCGAGCGCGATGATGAGCGCCATCACTCCAACAGCTACGCCCAAGACCGAAATCACCGTAATCAGCGAAATGAACGCCTGCTTGCGCCGGTGGAGCAGATACCTTCGGCCTACGAAGGCGACGAAGCTCATTCATGTGCCCCTACTAAATTCAGACATGAAAGTGAAAGTGTTGTGCCTCATTTGCGGCCACCGTTCCACATCAATCGCGGGATTGGGGTCCCGGCTGCTTGAGGTGGGGAAAGAGGATCACGTCGCGTATCGAAGGGGTGTCCGTGATAAGCATGGCCAGCCGGTCAATGCCCAAGCCCTCGCCCGCGGTTGGAGGCAGGCCGTACTCGAGCGCGGCGCAGTAATCTTCGTCGTAGGGCATGGCCTCCTCGTCGCCTTGCGCCTTCTGTTCCATCTGCGCCTTGAAGCGGGCGCGCTGGTCGTCGGGGTCGTTCAACTCCGAAAAGCCGTTGCATAGCTCCATCCCGCCGATGAAGAGCTCGAAACGGTCAACCGTGTCATCGCTGCCTGGTTTGAGGCGCGACAGCGGGGAGACCTCGACAGGGTAGTCGGTGATGAAGGTGGGCTGCCAGAGCTCCGGCTCAACGAGGGTCTCGAATGCTTCGACAAGAAACTTCTCGGGAGTTGAGGCCTTGGCCGGGCTCATGCCCAGGCGCGGGGCCCATTCCTCCCGCCCCTCGCGATTAAGCCATGCGCCATCAGGAACGTGGCGTTCGCCGAGCGCCTTTTTCGCCGCTTCTCGCAGGGGCAGGCGCGGCCAAGGGGGCACAAACGAAATCCGGCGCCCCTGGTACGTGATCTCGGCTGCGCCGCACACTTCGGTCACGACTTGAGAGAGCATCCGCTCGGTAAAGGCGATCAGGTCGCTGGCGCAGGAATAGGCTTGGTAGAACTCCATCATCGTAAATTCAGGATTGTGGCTGGTGTCAAGCCCCTCATTCCTGAAGTTCCGGTTTATCTCGAAGACGCGCGTAAGGCCTCCAACCACCAGGCGCTTCAGAAAAAGCTCCGGCGCTATTCTCATGTAGAGCGTCATGTCCAGCGCGTTGTGATGGGTGACGAAAGGACGGGCCGCGGCCCCGCCCGCGAGCGAATGAAGCATGGGGGTTTCAACCTCAACGTACCCGGAGTTGATCATGAATCGCCTTATCGCTTCGACCGCCCTGAAGCGGCGCTGAAAGCGCTCGAGGCTCTCCCTGTTGATGGCCAAGTCAAGATACCGCTGGCGGTAGCGCTGCTCCACGTCCTGAAGGCCGTGCCACTTTTCCGGAAGCGGCCTGAGGCACTTGCGAAGAGGAAGGTAGGACTCGACCTTCACGGTCAGTTCGCCGGTCCTTGTGCGAAAAAGAGCCCCCTCCACGCCGATCCAGTCGCCAAGGTCCAAAAGCGAGAGCTTGTCGTAAGCCTCCCCCAAAGCCCGCTTTTCAAAGAGAAGCTGCAGCCTTGCGCCGCTTTCGGAGAGGTGCGCGAATGCCAGCTTTCCCATCTTGCGGAAAGCGACGAGCCGCCCGGCGACGCGGATTTTCTCCTCGGCGGAGGCAAGCGCCTCGGCTGAACTCTTCTTTGCTCCGTCGTGCTTTTCGAGTATCCCGGCAATCGCGGCTGTTGTTTCGTACCTGTCAGGATCGCTGCCCGGAAAAGCATCCTTCCAGGCGGCGAGCTTGGCTTTGCGCTGAGAGACCAGTTCTTCTTCCAAGTGAGCCCCTTATTTTCCTTTGGCCCGGCGGCCATACGATACCATTATAGAAGAATAGCGGCCGGGAAAAAAGATGGCGCGCCAAAATGGCGCGCCATTGTGACACTAGATAAAGGGCGGGTAGCTCCTCCCGCCCAGATTGGTCAGTCAGCGCGGAAGTAAACGTACCTTCCGCCCATGTCGTCTTGCAGGTAAACGCTGACCGCGTCGCCCTTCTTGACGCCTGAAACCGCTTTCTTGTATTCATCCACGTTGGCGACGGCTTTCCCGTTGATCTCGCTGATGATCGCGCCTTCGCGGATGCCTTTGGCGAAGGCGTTGGTCTGCGGATCCACCGAGACGACCAGCACGCCCTTCACGTCATCGGGGATTCGGTACATCATTCTTGCCTGGCGCGTGATCTCCTGCACTCGAATTCCCAGTTTCGCCTCTTTTTCCTGGCCGTTGTTTTCCTGCCCGCTCTCGCCTTCAGAAGAGAGGCCTTTGGCCCGGTCACCCAGAGTCACGTTAAATTTCTTCTTTGAACCGTCCCTGAGAACGTCAATGGTGATGGTCTTCTTGGGGGGGTAACCGGAGACTTTGTGCACCAGTTCGCTCGAATCCTTCAGTTCGACGCCTTCGACGGCGGTTATAATATCGCCCTTTTCCAGGCCGGCTTTGGCGGCGGGCTGGTCTGACTCGACGCTCTGCACAACCGCGCCGCCCTTCACCTCAACGCCGTATTTCTGCTTGAGATAAGCCTTGGCGTCTTTGTCGAGCGGGCCCACCTTCACGCCGAGGTAGCCCCTGGCGATCCGGTGGTCCTTCTTCAGAGGCTCGATCATCGCCTTGACCATGTTGATAGGAATCGCGAAGCCAATCCCCTCGACCATGCGGCCCATGCCATCGTTGCGGGTTATCGCGGTATTGATCCCGATGACTTCGCCTCTGGTGTTGATAAGCGGCCCGCCGGAGTTTCCGAAGTTGATCGCCGCGTCGGTCTGCAGGAAATCATCCAGCGCCGAGGCCGATAGCCTGCGTCCCTTTGCCGAAATAACGCCCATCGTAACCGTATGGCGGTACATAAGCGGGTTGCCGATAGCAAGGACGAAATCACCCGGCCGCATGGCGTCGGAGTCACCCATGGGCACGGTTGGCAGGTTTTTGCCGTCAACCTTGATGAGGGCGACGTCCGTCTCTTCGTCGGTCCCGACGACCGCCGCCGTGTACTCGCTGTCATCGCTCAGGGTGACGGTAACTTTTTCGGCGCCCTTCACCACATGGTTGTTCGTCAGGATGTAGCCGTCGGAACTGATGATGAAGCCGCTACCGCCGGATTCCTGTACGGGCTTCTGGCCGCGCGGCATGTTTGGGTGCGGCATCCCGAAGAAAAATTCGAACGGGTTCCCAAACGGGCTTTGCGGCATCTGCTGCTCTTGGCCGTCACCCTCGCCCTGGTCGTCGTTGTTGCCAACGGAAAGCGCCGTTATGCTTACGACCGCCGGGTCAACCTTCTCGACCACGTCGGCAAAACCATAGGGGGGCGCGCCCACGGCGCCTTGGGCTGGCGTCACGGGCGCCTGCGCGTTGGCCACGGGGGCGCTGACTTCGCGGACCTGCGCCAGGCCGAAGCCCAGGACTATGAGAAGAACTCCAGCTAAGGCTACAAGGAAAAGGCGTGCTATTTTCATGTCAAGCTCCTTTCGTTTGGCTCCTGGACATCTTTATAACCGTAATCTTTCAGCTTTCGGTGCAACGTCCTCAACCCTATGCCAAGGGCGCGCGCCGCCTGCGTCTTGTTCCCGCCCATTTGCCGAAGAGCGGACATGATCGCCTCCCGCTCCATTTCGTCGAGCGGCACCACGGCGCCCTGCCGCGGCTGAAGTTCAACTGCCACAGGAGAGGGCGCGGCCGGCTGGCCTTTGTCGCCGCCCCCAAAATCGCTCGGAAGGTGGCGCTCCTCCAGCAGGTCGCCGTCGCTGAAGATGACCATGCGTTCGATGACGTTCTTAAGCTCCCTTACGTTGCCGGGCCAGCGGTGAGCCGCCAGCGCTTTTATCACGCCGTCGCTCACCCGTTTCACTTGTTTGCCGTGCTCCTTGTTGAACTGGTTCAGAAACGCCTGGACGAGTAGAGGCAAGTCCTCCAGCCTGTCGCGCAGTGGAGGGATCGAAAGCTCAACCACCTTCAGGCGGTAGTAGAGGTCCTCACGAAAGCGCCCCTCGCGAACCAGCGCAAGCAGGTCTCTGTTGGTGGCGGTTATTATCCGCACGTCAACGGAAATCGGGTGCGCGCCCCCGACTCTCGTAATGGCATGCTCCTCGAGGACGCGCAGCAATTTGGCCTGAAGGTCGAGCGACAGCTCGCCGATCTCGTCCAGGAAGAGCGTTCCTCCGTGGGCCAACTCAAATTTGCCGGGGTGGGCTTTGTCGGCGCCGGTGAACGAGCCCTTTTCGTGGCCGAACAGCTCGCTTTCTATAAGGTTTGGCGGTATCGCGGCGCAATTGAGCGGAAGAAACCGCCCCCGCTTCCGGTCCGAGTGGTGGTGTATCGCGTTGGCGATGAGCTCCTTGCCAGTCCCGGACTCGCCGCGAATCAAGACGGTCGCCCGCGTGGCCGCAACCATCCTCGTTTGCTGGAAAAGGCTTCGCATCGCCTGCGAGTTGCCGACGATGTTCTCGAAACCGAAACGCTCATCAAGCCGCGCCTTCAGTTCGTCGTTTTCGATGCTCAACTTGCGCTTGTCCACCAGAGACTTGACGCGGCTTCTAAGTTCGTAAATGTCAACCGGCTTCGACAGGTAATCGTCCGCGCCGACCTTCATCGCCTGCACGGCCGATTCCACCGAACCAAAGGCCGTCACCAAAAGGACCGCCATTGACGGATCATTTTTCTTCACCTGGCGAAGAACTTCTATCCCGTCTATCCCAGGCATCTTGAGGTCGGTTACCACGATGTCAACGCTCTCGTCGCCGCGAAGGTAGTCGAGCCCCTGGGCCGGGTCCTGAAACCCCTTGACTTCATAACCGACCTTCTCCAGCGCCCTCATCAGGCTTTGGAGATTTTCCTTCTCGTCCTCCAGAATCAGAATCTTTCCCTGTGCCATTATGGCACTCCCTCCATGCCAAGAATACATTATAAGCAAGGCCGGTGCCAAGGGGAGAAGGCGTGAAGTGCAAGGTGACAGGGTTTAGGGTTTAGGGGTTAGCGTTAAGAGTTAAGCGTTAAGAGTTAAGGGTTAAGAGTTAAG
>JAEMPZ010000030.1:5157-12809 GCA_022759065.1 Acidobacteriota bacterium
CTTCTGATGAGGGAGCGGGGGCTTTACCGTCATACGCTCGTAATGGCTTTTATGACGGCCCTGAGCCGGGTGCTTGGGTACGTGCGCGACAGGACCATCGCCTATCTGCTGGGGACCTCTTATCTGGCCGACGCTTTCTACATAGCATTCCGAATCCCAAACACTTTCAGGCGCTTCGTGGCCGAAGGGGCCATGACCGCCTCTTTGGTTCCAGTCCTGTCGCAGTCTTTCAAGCAGGATTCGGAAGAGCGCGCATGGCTTTTCGCGCGGCGATTCTTCTGGGTCTTCGGCGCGCTTCTGGTGCTTCTTGGAATCGTTGGCGTGGCCGCGTCCCCCCTGATGGTGAGGCTTCTGGCTTGGGAGTACGCCTCCAAGGCGCCTCAAGTCTACGCGATGACCATCCGGCTGACCGCAATCATTTTCCCATATATCACGCTGGTCTCGCTCTCGGCGATCGCGCAGGGCATCCTGAATTCGAGGGACATCTTCGGCCCTCCATCCTTCGCCCCGGCGCTCATGAACATAGCAATGGTCGCCGCGGCCTGGTTCTGGGGACGCGGTTCCGCGAATCCGGCGGTCGTGCTTGCCTGGGGCGTTTTGGCCGGCGGTTTGTGCCAGTTCGGTTTTCTGCTTCCCTATTTGAAGAAAGAGGGGATGTCTTTCGCGCCCGCCTGGTCGCTTGCCGATCCTCACGTCAGGCAGGTTTTCACTCTTATGCTTCCGGCCATGTTCGGCGCCGGGGTCAGCCAGGTGATCATTCTGGTCGGAACGGCCATGGGCCACATGGTGGGAGAAGGGGCGGTCTCGGCGCTCTATTATTCCAACAGGATAACGGAGCTCGCGTTCGGGCTGTTCGCCGTTTCGCTCTCTACCGCCGTCCTGCCAAGAATGTCCAGGCAGGCCATCGAGGGAGACAAGGCCGGGCTTTCCGCGACCCTTGAAGAGGCGCTCTCGATGGTTTTCTTCGACATGCTTCCGGCTACGGCGGGTTTGCTTGCGCTCTCCGGGCCGATTGTCAGGGTCCTTTTGAAGACGGGCAGCTTCAACGACGAATCGGTGGCGATGACGTCGGGGCCGTTGGCCGCATATTCCGCCGGAATCGCCGTCTGGTCGCTCGCCATCGTCCTTGTGCGGGTCTGCCACGCCCACAGGGACATGATGACGCCCTTCTACGCGGGACTCGCGACGCTCGGCGCTTACGTTATTTTGGGGCTGGCGATGCTTGCCCCGTTCAAGACCACGGGCATCGCCGCGGCTTCGTCCATTTCGGCGATCGTCAACCTCGCGTGGCTGGCCTGGGCCGTCTCGCGGAAGTATGGGGTCAAGCTTCCGTGGGCCGCCTGCGGCAGGGCCCTCTTGCGGACGGGGCTTCTCTCCCTAGCCATGGGGCTTGCCTCGTGGCGGATTTACTATCTGCTTCCCCACGGGGCGCTGAAAGCATCCGCCGTCGCCCTTGGCGCGGCAATCGCCGCCGGCATCGTTATTTACGGAGGCGGCGCGGCACTATTCCGCTTCCCCGAGATGACCAAAGCCTGGGGCATCTTAAAGCGAAAAATGGCTTCCAGGGAGAAGTGACGGGGCCACTGCGTGGCGGGCTGACGTGGTATCAGAACCGCGTTGTAACGGAGTCACCGCGTTACGGAGTCGCGGAGAAAGAAGTACAATCAACACCGCCACGCCGACACCCAGACACCCCGATACCTCATTACCGCTACTCTCGTGAAAACTTCTCGGCAAGGAGCCAGTAGGGGTCTGTTTTGGGATGGGATAGCTTTTTCTCTTTTTTGTTCTCAGCTATTTTTATGCCTTCTTTTTTATCCACCACTTCACCAACGACGGCGCTTGAAATGTTATTCTTTTTCAATGTGGAGACAAGCGATTCCGCCTCTTTCCTGCTCACGATTGCCAATAAAGTCCCCTCGCTTATCGAACAGAAGGGGTCAAATTCAAAAAGTTCCGCTGTCTTCTTTACAACCTCTTTAACCGGAATGAGTTCTTTCTCAATTCTCAATCCATAGTTGCCGGCCATCGCCATCTCGTAAAGGCCGCCCCAGATGCCGCACTCCGTTGCATCGTGCATAACCCTTACCCCAGAAAATTCCCTTGCAATAATGCAGTCGTCCATGACGCTCATCTGGTAAAAGAGATCGGACGCCTCCTTTTGAAATTTCGCCCCGCCAGCCTCGATAAATTTGCCGGGGAACAGGACTGATAAAAGCCCGGTTGTCTCAATCGCCGGACCTTTTGTTATCACCACCTGGTCTCCCTTTTTCACCTTTGAAGGGCTTTTCAACTCCTTTTTTGCCCCAACTGCAATTGCTGTCGCTCCCCCAACCATCGGATAATTGCATCCGCTGTACCTTGCGGTATGACCCGTGACAACGCTTATTCCATATTTCCTTGCCTCGGAATCAACGCTTTCCCACATCTCTTGCAACTGTTTTTCTGTTATCTCCGGAGGAAGATTCAGGTCAATTGAAAGATATTTGGGGGGTAATCCCGAAACTGCCACGTCGCTGAAAATGATATGAAAAGCGAACCAAGCCGCTTTCTTAAAACCAAAAGAGGGAACTATGAAAAACGGGTCCGTTGATAAAGCAAGATAGGTGTCTGCTATTTTTATAACTCCGTAATCAACGCCGTGCCTTGGGCCAATGACTATGTTCTTGTCATATTTGCCAAGGCGAGGGTAGATCACTTGATCAAAAAATTGCGGCGGTATTTTTCCCAGTTCCGGCAGAAGATTCTTTTTCATAAACTGCTCCTTCAAAAGGTGGCGCCTGATGCGGTGGCTTCTTCTTCAACGGTTGTAGGCGTCTTGGATGCGGACGATGTCGGATTCGGAGCTGTCGCCCACCCAAAGCTCCATGAAGCGCGCGGGCTTTGAGCCGGCGCCGCGGGCCCTGTGAGGGGTTTTTCGCGATATCCATATCTCGTCGTTTGGCTTTGGGCGCCAAACCTTCTCGCCTACGGTCAGCTCGATTCCGTCGTCGAGTATTACCCAGAACTCGTCCCTGTGGTTGTGGTACTGAAGGGAGAGAATGCCTCCCGGCTCAACGGTGATGATCTTCACGCTTGAGACATCTTCGAGCGGGAAGCCGCGAAACTTTCCCCACGGGCGGTGGTCTTCAATGATGTGTCCCTTAAAAACCGTGAATCGGTCATCTTGCGCGGCCATCTTGTTCCCCCTTTTTACTCGCGCCTATTTCCCGCCGAGAATCGCCCAAGCGACGGAAAGCGCCTGCCTGTGCGCGGCGACGTCGTGAACCCTGAATATCCTGGCCCCGTTTAGCATTGCCGCCACGTGCATTGCCAAAGTTCCGTTGAGCCTGTCATCAACCGAAGCGCCGGTTATGGCACCTATGACGCTCTTGCGTGACGCGCCTATGAGCACCGGCCTTCCCAGCGCGAGGATTGGAGCGGTATCCCTGATCAGGGCAACGTTGTCCTCGGCGCGCTTGCCGAAACCGATGCCCGGGTCAACGGCTATCCGATCTCTTGCGACGCCTGCTTCCACGGCCGCGTTAAGCCTTTCGGCAAGCTCGGCCGCGACTTCGCCTGGGGCGTCTTTGTAGAACGGCGCGGCCTGCATTGTTTTCGGGGTGCCCCGCATGTGCATCAGGACCAGCCCGGCTTTGCTCGACGCGGCTAGAGGCAGCATCGCCGCGTCGTTCTTTCCAGCCGAAATGTCGTTGATGATCGAGGCGCCAAGGCCAAGGGCGCGCCTGGCGACCTCCGCCTTCGTGGTGTCAACGCTAACCGCGATATCCGGCAGCTCCTTTTGGACCATTGCCAGAACCGGAGCAAGCCTTTGCCATTCATCGCCAGCCGAAACAGGATCGCTTCCAGGGCGGCTCGACTCGGCGCCGATGTCAAGAATGTCGGCTCCCTCATCGGCGAGTTTGGCCGCCTGCGCTAACGCTGCTTCGGGAGAAATAAACCGGCCTCCGTCGGAAAAGGAGTCCGGGGTGACGTTTACAACGCCCATGATCAAGAAAGGCTTTAAAGCGAAGAGATTCCTCTCGAAAGCGAGCCATGAAGGGCTGCCCCCTGGCAAGAAGCCGGTGGAGAGTTCCTCGTTGCCTTCAGGCTTCACGCCTCCTCAAGCCGTCCTTTCATCGTCAGAGAAGGCGGGGGGGGTTTCGGCGCATCCCCCGCCGCCTCCTTCGCCGGCTCCGGTTCTTGCCCCTCTCTTGCCACGTGGCTCTGTAGCGGCAAGGGTTCCCCCTTCAAAAGCGCCTCGAAATCGGCCTTGTCGAGTACTTCACGCTCAAGAAGCGTCTTTACTATCGAGCCCATTCTCTCGCGGTGCCGCTCAAGAAGATTCATCGCCTTATCTTTGGCCGCCTTTACGAGGGCTTTCACCTCCTCGTCAATCTCCCGCGCCGTATCTTCTGAATACTGGGCGTTCGAGCCTCCCTCCCAAAGCGCGCCGAACGGGCTGCGCTCGCCTTTGTACGAAAGCGGACCAAGCTTCTCGCTCATTCCCCAGACGGTGACCATGTTCCTTGCGATCTCGGCCACTTTTTCAAGGTCGTTGCCGGCGCCCGTCGTAATCGTTCCCAAAAAGAGTTCTTCCGCGCAGCGTCCGCCGAGCAGAACCGCCATCTGGTCTTCGAGGTATTCCTTGCTGTAGTTGTACCTGTCGTCAACGGGCAACTGCTGGGTCGCGCCGAGCGCCATGCCGCGAGGGACTATTGAAATCTTGTGGACAGGATCGGCGTTTGGAAGGTAATAAGCCACGATGGCGTGGCCTGATTCGTGGTAAGCCACGACCCTCCGCTCCTCCTCGGAAAGGATCAGCGAACGCCGCTCCGAGCCCATCAGGACTTTGTCCTTGGCGAATTCAAAGTCCTCCATCTCCACCGATTTTTTCCCAACCCTCGCGGCGTGAAGTGCCGCCTCGTTGCAAAGGTTGGCCAGATCGGCTCCGGAAAAGCCCGGAGTGCCCCTGGCAACGATCGAAAGGACGACGTTATCCGAGAGTTTGATCGCTCGGACGTGGACCTTGAGAATCTCCTCCCGGCCCTTGAGGTCCGGCCGAGGCACGACTATGCGCCTGTCGAAACGGCCCGGCCTCAAGAGAGCCTGGTCGAGCACGTCCGGGCGGTTCGTCGCCGCTATTAGGATGACTCCCTCGTTGGCCTCGAAGCCGTCCATTTCGACCAAAAGCTGGTTCAGCGTCTGCTCGCGTTCCTCGTGGCTTCCCGCCACGCCAAGGCCGCGATTGCGCCCGACGGCGTCAATCTCGTCAATGAAGACGATGCAGGGGGCGTTTTTCTTCGCCTGCTCGAACATGTCCCGCACGCGGCTCGCTCCGACGCCTACGAAAAGCTCAACGAATTCGGAGCCCGAAATCGAAAAGAAGGGAACGTCCGCCTCTCCGGCGATCGCTTTGGCCAGAAGCGTTTTCCCCGTGCCCGGAGCGCCCATCAGGAGCACGCCCTTCGGAATCTTGCCGCCGAGCTTCTTGAACTTGTTGGAATCCTTCAGGAAGTCAATGATCTCCTGAAGCTCCTCCTTGACCTCCTCAATCCCCGCGACGTCCTTGAACGTCACCTTGTTGCCGCCTTGGGGCGACATGCGCGCCTTCGATTTGCCGAAGCTCATCGCCTTGTTCCCGCCCTGCTGCATCTGGCGCATGAAGAAAATCCAGAACCCGATCAGCAGGACCGCCGGCAGGATGTAAAAAAGCGCCATGACGTACTGCGACGCGTTCGAGTCGCTCGCTTTTACGTCAACTCCTTTCTTGACGAGTTCCGGGGTGAAGTTCTGCAGGTCGGAAGGCAGCGTCACGGTGTAGTGCGTTGCGCCCTCAATGGGGCTTTTAAGTTCCCCCTTGACGGCGGAACCTTTGATT
Organism: Acidobacteriota bacterium; assembly: GCA_022759065.1. Taxonomy (GTDB): domain Bacteria; phylum Acidobacteriota; class UBA4820; order UBA4820; family DSQY01; genus JAEMPZ01. The sequence goes on from JAEMPZ010000030.1 coordinate 11,018, forward strand.
ATCGCGTCCTTCACTTCCCCCTTGTCAACGAGCTGCGAGAACTGGCTGAAGGGAAGGTCAACCTCCTTGTTGCTCGCCTTTCTCAAAAGCCCGAAAGAGATGATGACTATCGCGATTATAACCGCCCAAAGCATCACTGAACGAAGCTGCTGGTTCACTGGGTCTCCTATTGTTGGTTAAGGCCGGAGCGCGAAAACGCTGGCGCGGCCGGCGCAACCATTATGATTAACCGCGAGAATGCCGCCTTCATTCCGGCTCAACCCACGTAAGGTATGGCAGATTGCGGTAGCGCTCTTGGAAATCGAGGCCGTAGCCAACGATGAACTTGTCGGGAACGGTGAATCCGCGGTAATGGATCGGGACGTCGAGTTTCCGCGCCGACACCTTGTCCAGGAAGCAGGCCACCTTTATGGAGGCTGGGGCTCTCTCGGCCTCCATGTGTTTTATGAGGTAGTCGAGCGTGATGCCGGTGTCAACTATGTCTTCAACTATCAGCACGTGTTCGCCGGACAATTCGAGCGAGGAGGTGAAAAGAATTTTGGCGTGCAGGCCATCCACCTGGCTTTTCATCTCGGTGAGGGCGATCCGCACGTCACCCGGCAGGCGGCGCATGAGGTCGGCAAGGAAGGGAATCGAGCCCTTCAGCACGGCGCAAAGAACGAGCCTCTTGCCCGCATAATCCGAAGCTATCTGTTCGGCCAGCTCGGCGACCCTCGCCGCTATCTGCTTCTCGGTGAAGAGTATCCCCTGCGCCAGTTTCACCTTTGGCCTCCTTTAGGGAGTTTTCGCAATCTCACGGCGGACCGCTCCCTGACGCCCTCCCAGGCGCCAGGCAGCGCCACCCGAGCGCCCACGGGCGCCTCGCTCAATGCGCACAGCGCCTCAACATGGCGCTCCGTTATGCGCCTTGCGTTGCCTCTAACCAGAGCGAGCCCTCTCAAAACCTGGCGCCGCGCCTCGCCTTCCGCCAAGCCGCGAAGCTCGCCCAATGGAAAATATAGGTCTTCCCCGTCTCTTTGCGCAATATCCGGGGCGCAAGCAGCCGCGGAAAAGCGCGCATGGCGGGCGAGGGCGGCAAGGTGGCGCTTGAAGCCGGGGAAGGCCTTCTCGATCACCGGCATCACCTCGTGCCTGATACGGTTGCGCGCGAACCTCGTGTCAAGGTTGCTCGAGTCTTCGACGACTCGAAGCCCCGCGAGCCGGGCCGCCTCGCCGAGCTCATCCCCAGTGAAGTCTAGCACCGGCCTCAAGACGCGCCCGCTTTCGGGATGAATGCCGGAGAGCCCGCCTATGCCGGTGCCGCGCGCTATGCGCATAAGCACCGTCTCGGCCTGGTCGTCCAGCGTGTGCGCCGTCGCGACGTAATCCCACCCGCCCTCGCGGCGCGTTTTTTCAAAGGCGGCGTATCTTCTTTCTCGCGCCCATTCCTCCACGCTTTGGCCGGGCTTTGGTTTAGAGCGCAGCTGCACGCAATAGAACCTCAGCCCAAGCTGGCGCGCCACCTCTTGAACCATATCCGCGTCCCTTTTGGCCTCGGCGCCTCTCAAAGCATGGTTCACGTGGATCACTCCCAGTTCCAGAGGCGGCCTCGGCAGCGCCGAGACGAAAAGGGCCATCATCCCCATGGAGTCTTTCCCCCCAGAAACGGCAAGAAGCAGGCGCCCGCCTTTGCCAATGGGAGTGCGCTTGAGCGCAGCCCGAAACCTCTTGAGAAGAGGGTGGTGGCGGTGCAGGGACTCGAACCCCGGACACAACGGATATGAGCCGTTTGCTCTAACCACCTGAGCTACAC
>JAEMPZ010000201.1 GCA_022759065.1 Acidobacteriota bacterium
AGGGGCCGACCTCGAGCAACGCCTCCAAACGGATCTTGTGGAAGTCCCCCTTGCGCCCGCCCTCCACCCAAAGTTCGAGTTTCTTGTAAGCGTTCTCGACTTCGACGATGGCGCCGTCCACGAGGACGCCGATGGAAATGGCGATGCCGGAGAGGCTCATGATGTTCGAGGTAATCCCCAAAAGATACATCGGAATGAAGGCCAGGATGACGGAGACGGGGATCGTGATTATGGGGACCATGGCGGAAGGGAAATGCCAAAGGAAGAAGAGGATTACGAGGCTGACGATGGCCATTTCCATCAGCAGCTCTTCTCTCAGGTTGGTGATGGAGTCGTTGATCAACTGCGAACGGTCGTAGGCTGGGACGATTTCGACGCCCTCGGGCATCGAGCCTTGCATATCGGCCAGCTTGGCCTTCACTCTGTCAATGACGGCAAGCGCGTTCTCGCCCTGGCGCATTATCACGATGCCGCCGACGGAATCGCCGTGGCCATCGAAATCCAAGATGCCGCGCCGAATCTGCGGGCCCAAAGCTACATCGGCCACGTCCCGCAGAAGGACAGGGGTCCCGGTATCGTTGACTTTGACTACTACCTTCTCAAGATCCGCCGGTGAATTGACGTAACCCTTTCCTCGCACCATGTACTCGGTGCCGGCCCACTCCACGAGGCGTCCACCCACTTCGTTGTTGCTTTGCTGGATCGCCTTCATCACGTCAAGGATGGATATTTTGTAAGCCTGAAGGCGGTTTGGATCAACGGTGACCTGATATTGTTTCTGGAAGCCGCCGATCCCCGCCACCTGTGCCACGCCTGGAACGCTCTCCAGGGCGTAACGCAGGTGCCAGTCCTGGTAGCTTCGAAGCGCCGCGAGGTCGTGCTTGCCGCTCTTGTCCACTAGCGCGTACATGTAGACCCAACCGACGCCGGTGGCATCGGGCCCAAGCTCCATCCTGGCGCCGGCCGGGAGGCTGCCCTGGATTTTGGAGAGGTATTCGTTGACCCTGCTGCGGGCCCAGTAAATATCGGTACCGTCCTGGAAGATGACATAGACGTATGAAAACCCGAAGTCCGAGAAGCCCCTGATGGCCTTCACCTTCGGCGCGCCCAGAAGAGCCGAGATGATCGGGTAGGTGACCTGGTCCTCCATGATGTCCGGGCTGCGGTCCCATCGCGTGTAAACGATGACCTGCGTGTCGGAGAGGTCCGGTATGGCGTCCAGGCGGATTTGCCGCATCGTGTAGGCGGCGGCGGCCACGGCCACCGAGACTATCAAGATCACGAGCAGCCGGTTTCGGGCGCTGAACTCGATAATTTTCCTAATCATGGGAAGTCACCATGGAGGCGCGGAGATACCAAAAAAAAGATTTCATCCTCGGTGCCTCTGTGTCCCTGTGGTTGGCCTTCATCACTTCTCCGTCACCGCCTGAAGGGCGGCCTTAAGCGACGATTCCGAGTCTATGAGGAAATTTGCCGAGGTGACGACGCGGTCGCCGGCCTTCAGCCCCGATAGAACCTCATAGTAGCCTTCGCTTCGTTCGCCGAGAGTGACCTCTGCTGGCGTAAATTCATCGCCATTGCTTTCGATGAACACGAAGTCATGCCTGCCGGTGGGCATCACGGCCGACACCGGAACACAGAGCCTTTCGCCCAAATCGTACGAGAGGGTCATGTCTCCGTACATGGCTGGCTTGAGAAGAAGCTCCCCGTTTGGAATCTCAAGCCGCGCCTTCAGCGTCCGCGTCTGAGGGTCCAGGAAAGGATTGAGGAAGGAGATTTTCCCTGGAAAGGTCTTTCCTGGCCAATAGGGAAGCGTCAGCGTTACAGGCATTCCGACCTTGATGAAGCGCGCATCGGACTCGTGAATGTCCGCCTCGGCCCAAACGGTGGAGAGATCGCTGATGGTGAGCAGCGGCTCTCCGGGGGCGATCTTCTGGCCCGGCAGGACGGCCTTTTGAGAGACGTATCCCGTGGCTGGAGAGTAGAGCGTCGTATATTGACTGGCCTTCCCCGACTCCTCCAACGCCTTGATTTGCGCGTCACCGACATCCCAAAGCTCAAGCCGCCGTCTCGCCGCCTGCATGATATCCCGGCCCCCCTGGGCCACGCTCGGCACGTTGCTTTGTGACAATTGCTTTGCGGAAGAGAGGGCCGCGAGGTACTCTTCTTGGGTAGCCAGCAGTTCCGGAGAGTAAATCGTCAGGAGCGGCTGGCCCCTGCGCACCGCCTGGCCCGTCGTGTCCACGTAAAGGCGGTCAACCCAGCCTCCCACCTTCGTGGTCACGCTGTAGAGGCGCGTTTCGTCCGGGGTGATCGTCGCCGAAGTACGAACCTCGCGCGATATCCGCCGCATCTCAACCACGGATGTGCTCAGGTTGATTTGCTGCTGGCGTTCTTTCGTGACCGAGACGGGGGCCAGCCCTGGGACTCCCGCGGCCGCAGGAGCTTCCGACTCGAATGGAACCATCTCCATCCCCATGGAGTCTTTTCCGGGATGGCCGCTGACCTCGTTGGGGTTCATGGTGGAGCGCCACATCGTCTTGGACGGGGATGGCGCCTGGAGCGGCGAGGCTTTTGCGTCGGCCGGTTTCTTGACCAGCACGAGCTTCATTCCGCAGATGGGGCAATCTCCGGGCTTGTCGGAAATCACCTGCGGGTGCATCGGGCATTGATACACGGCGGTTTCCTTCGCGCTCCCGCTTTTAGAGCACCCGGCAAGGAGAAAAAGCGCCATTATCGCCAGCGCCACTAGCGAAACGGCCGTCGAACGGCGCATCAACAGCATGTTCCTCTCCTCCAGGCGCCGGTGTCCGCAGGCGCGCATTGTCCGGCGCGAAGAGGCGGCTTGGAGGCCGCCACCGGAATTGTCCTCATCCGGCTCCCTTTGCCGCCGTCCCCGCCGTCTTTACGGAGGCAGGCTGATCTGGATGCGCCTCCAGGAACATGCCGCACTTCGGGCACTTGCCAGGCTTGTCCGACGTGACATCCGGGTGCATCGGGCAAGTGTAAGTGTAGGCCACCTTCTCGGTGCGCTTCTCGAGATTCATCCCGCACTTGGGACACTTTCCCGGCTGGCCCGCTTTCACGTCCGGGCACATGGGGCAAATATAGACGGTTCGTTCCACCGGCCCGGCCTCCAGAAACATTCCACACTTTGGGCACTTGCCCGGCTTGTCGGACTTTACCTCGGGATGCATGGGACAGGAGTAGGTGATCTTCTCGGGCAGGGTTCCCGAAACCGTTTTCCCATGGCCCGTGTCCGAGGGTCCGGACGCGGCAACGGCGCGCGGGAGCCACTGCATGGAAAGGACCAAGAGCGCGGCGGCGAGGGCCAATTTTGTCGTGAATGTTCTCATCGCTAATTCTCCTTTTGGTTATCTGTGGAACTGTCAGTGGACGCGGTTCCTACGTTAGTGGCAAGCTCCAGGGATGGTAGGCCAAGAAGGGCCTCCATGCGGGACCTCGCCATTAGAAAATCCGCCTGGGCGGTAAGGGCTTCGCCCTGATAATCGTAAAAATCGGCCAACGCCTTGAGAAGAGTGGCGAAGTCCGTCCTGCCAGCGCTGTAGCTGTTGAGGCTTGATTCGTAGGCCTGCTTTGCCTGGATCAGCAAGCCATTCTGGAGCAGGTCAAAAACCGCGCGGTCATGCGAGGCGTTTTGCCAGGCCTCGGTGAGCTCGTAACGAACCTGGTTTATTACGTTCGATGTTTCCTGTTTGGCGCCTTCGCGCTTTGCGAGCGCTTCCTCAAGCGCCGGCTGGTAGCGGTCTTTGCGGTGAAAGAATGGGAGGGTCATGCCGGCCATGACAGTGAAGTAGTTGCCTCCGCCCATCGTGACGTCGTTGTGGCGGTAGCGGCCGCCGACCGTGAAGTCGGGCTTGAAGTCGCTCCTGGCAATATCGGCCTGTTGCTCTTCCACTTGCTCGCCCGCCTGCGCGGCGATTACACGGGGGGCGCGCTTTCTTGACCCAGCCAACAGGCTTTCTAACCGTGGGGGCCACGAAACCTCGGCAAGGGCAACCTTGTCCAAAAGCGCCCGTTCCGCCTGCCCGCCGAGCAAATCATCGAGGCGCGCCGCGGTTATATCTAGCTCCTGTTCAAGATCCAGGCGCTCCTTCTCGTTCCGGGTGATGGCGGTTTGCGCCGAAAGCAGATCGGCCTGCGTGCCGCCGCCAGAGGAGTACAGGCCCATGGCCCCCTGCTCGGCTGCTCTCAAGGAGCCGGCCTTCCGAGAATTGAGTTCAAGCAACCGAATGTACAAGGCGTAGCGGTAAGCCGCCACCTTAACTTCGCCTGCCAAATCGCTTTCCATGGCGTGCAGATCCGCCTCGGCCGCTTCGGCCTCGCGGCGGGCCTTGTCTTCGCGCAATTTGCGCTTGCCAGGGTACGGCAACGCCTGCGTGATGCCAACGGAAACGCCCTTAGTCACGGCATCCCGCGCGTTCAGGTGGCTGGCAGGCAACATCATGAACTCAACGTCCGCCGCCGGGTCAGGCAACGCCCGGGCTTCATGGGGCTTTTCAAGCGCCGCGGAGACCTTCAGGCGCTGGGCCTTGAGCCCCGGGTTGCTCTCCAGCGCCGTCTTGACGAGGATCGCAACTGGGTCTTCGGGAGCGGATGTGGATTGCGCCGCGCAGGGGAGGCCAAACAGGCCCGGCAAAAGGCAGGCAAGAAAGAGGGCGGGCATCTTCACAGTGGCAACTCCAATCCGGACCGAGCGAAGCATCGAAAATACTATAACAGCTCCCTCGGCCCCGATGTTCCCGCGGCAGTCTCCCCAATCCCGCGATGGGGATATAACGGTGCGCCCAATGGCATGCTCGCCCCCCATTGCAGTTAAACGCGCCTTGGGGACAAAACCCCCTTTCTGGCGAAGATGAAAACGGCTGACCGTGGCCCCCTTTCACCAGGGCCTGGCTTCTGGTATGCTTTGGTGGGGGAGGTGCGAGGAGCGCCATGGAAGAGGATCCGGTTTTCTCGGTGACTTGTCCCTGTTGCGGTGCTATCCTTAGAGTTGACGGCGAGCACCGGCTTGTCGTTTCGCACGAGGTCCCGGAGGATGAGAGCGCCAAGACATCCTTCGAGGAAAGGATGCAGGTGCTGGAAACGGAAAAACGGATGGCGGAGGAGAAATTCCAGGAATCAATCCGCGCCGAGAAGAGCAAGAAGGAGGTTCTGGAGAAGAAGTTCCAGGATCTCTTCGAAAAGGCCAAGAAGGCCCCTGCCGGGCCGGTTAAAAGGAGCATTGACCTCGACTGATTCGGGGTCGGGACCGTTTTATCGGAGGTGAGGTTATGAAGCGATCACTGTTGGTTTTGGCGGTTGCGGCGCTCGTGGTTTGGATGGGGTGTTCAAAAAAGGTGGAGCCGCCCAAGGAGATTCAATTTTTTAACTGCGATACCCTTGACGGCGTGCTGACCGAAGGCGTCGCGGTGGTTGACACCCAAAACTCGGCCGAGGGGACAGGCTCGCTGAAAATCGCCTCGGCGCAACCCGTGACCCTCCCGCTCTTCGAAATCAAAATGCCCGGGGACGGCGCGAAGTTCACGCTGCGCTACAAGATGAAAGTCAAGGACTACTCCGGCGACGCCTACGGCCAGTTGGACTTCAACTACGGAAGCGGCGGGAAGCAGCAGCCGAACAACTACCCAACCGCCATGGGGGGCACGAGCGACTGGCAGCAGCGGGAAATCAGCTACACCGTGCAGCGGGGACAGAAGGTAAGCTCCATAGTTTTCAGCCTAATACTCAACGGCTCCGGAACGGTTTGGGTGGACGACGTTCACCTGATCCGCGCGCCGTTGCCGGAATAGGGCGGCAAGAAGGCTATGGAAAAAGTTATCAGGCTGGCTCACAGCCCCGACTCGGATGACGCTTTCATGTTCTATGGCCTTGCCACCGGGCGGGTTCCCACCGGCGACATTCGGTTCGAACACGAGCTGTGCGACATCGAAACGCTTAATCACCGGGCCATGAATGGCGAACTGGACGTTACCGCCGTCTCCTTTCACGCCTACGCGTACATTTCCGACAAATACCTTCTTCTGCCTCACGGCGCCTCTTTCGGGGATGGTTATGGCCCGGTGCTGGTCGCGCGCGAGCCTTTGAAAAGAGAAGGCCTTCGCGGGCTTGAAGTGGCGGTGCCCGGGAAGATGACTTCCGCTTATCTGGCCATGAAGCTTTACGAGCCCGGCTTTGTTCCGAGGTTCATGAACTTTGATGAAATTCTTCCGGCGGTGAAGCGCGGCGATGTCCCGGCCGGGCTTCTGATCCATGAGGGGCAACTGACCTATGCGGCTGACGGGCTCTGCCTGGCGGTTGATTTGGGCGTCTGGTGGAAAGAAAAGACCGGCCTGCCTCTGCCTTTGGGCGGCAACGTGATTCGCAGAGATCTAGGGCCGGAGCTTATTGGCAGCGTTAGCCGCCTTTTGAGCGATGGGATAGAATACTCCCTGGCCCACCGGGAAGAGGCGCTGGACTACGCGCTTCAATTCGGGCGAGGGCTGGAGAGGCGCCAGGCCGACAGGTTCGTTGGCATGTACGTCAACGACTGGACAAGGAGTTACGGCGAGGCCGGGCGCAGGGCGGTAAGGCTTTTTCTCGACGAGGCTTACGCGAAAGGGCAGATACCGGCAAAAGTATCCGTCGAGTTCGCCTAAAAGAGAGGTGGCGCCGTGAAGACAAAGGTGCTTGTCGTCGAGGACAACAACGCCATGCGCAGCCTCATCGCCGCGTCGCTTGAACAGCACCTGGACGTGGACGTCTACGAGGCCGAAAACGGCTTCGCGGCGCTCAAGGCCATACCGGAGAACGAATTCAGCATCATCATCACCGACATCAACATGCCCGACATAAACGGGCTGGAGCTGATAACCTTTCTCAGGCAGCACCCTGCCTACAAGGACGTGCCAATCCTGATCATCTCGACCGAAGCGGGGGATGAAGACCGCCGCCGCGGCCTGGCCATAGGCGCGAACGGGTACCTGGTCAAGCCCTTCAGCGACGGGGAACTGGTAAGCCTGGTCCAGCAGCACCTTCCGTAGAGCCTTGGAGTGAAAATGGACAAGAACCAGGCAAAAGCTCTCAAGGAGTTCGTTGCCGAAGCCGAGGAGATTCTCGAAGGCTTGAGCGAGGACCTGGAGGCGGCGCACGAGCAGTTTGAGTCCTCCAAAAAGGTCAAGCCCGACCGGGTAAACAAGATATTCAGGGAGATGCACTCCCTCAAGGGGCTGGCGTCCATGCTCGGCCTCGAACGCATCACGAAACTCTCGCACGGCCTTGAAAGCCTGCTGGATGGGGTGCGGATGGGCAAGACCCCCTTTAGTCCGGCCCTTTTTACCCTTCTTGACGAAAGCCGGAAGATGCTAAGGCAGTTGGTAACTGAAGCGGGCCTTGGCGAAGAGGCCTCCGACGTCACCGCCCTGATCGCGAAGATCGAACAATGGGGAAAAGTTCAGGCCGCGCCGCCCGCGCCATCGTCTGGGCTTCTGCTTGACGAGCAGACGCTGAAGTCTCTGACGGAATACGAGGAGCACCGGCTCCGAGAGAACATCGAGGAGGGCAACCATCTTTACGCCATAAGGGTCGGGTTTTCATTCAGCGACTTCGACGTTCGCTTGCGGGCGCTCGCGGAGAAACTTGGAGCGGTTGGGGAAGTCATAAGCACGCTGCCGGTGGTTGATCCGGCGGTAACCGATGGCCTCCACTTCCGCCTGCTTTTCGGCGCGCGGCTTTCGCTTGAAGAGGTCGAGGCGGAGGTGGCCTCTGACAAAGGCGTGGTGACTGACATTTTGCCTCGCGCGCGGCGCGATGAAACCCCGGCGAAGGCGGACGCCGAGAAGAAGGAACAGGGTGGCGAGGACAAGCCAGAGCCGAAAAGTGCGGCGGAAGCAGACGAGGCCGAGGATGTTCGGGGGCTAAGCGATTCGGTCAAGGTCTCGATCGCCAAGCTCGACGGCGTCATGGGAATAGTCGGTGAGCTTAACCTGATAAACACGTCGCTGGAGCGATCCGCGTCCAACCTGCAAGGCGACGCCGCTACCGCGGCTATTCATGTCGAGATAAGCCGGTCGCTGCGCGCCATGAACAAGAAGCTCGATGAGTTGCAGCGGGCGATCCTTGACATAAGAATGGTTCCCATCGGCCAGATTTTCACGCGGTTGAACAGGACCGCGCGCAGGCTTGCCAGGCAGGCCGGCAAACAGGTCGAGATACACCTTTACGGCGGCGAGACGGAGCTTGACAAGATGATGATTGACCAGCTCGTCACTCCGCTTATCCACATCATACGAAACAGCATTGACCACGGGATCGAGCAGGTCGAGGAGCGCCAGGCTGCCGGCAAGCCCTTAGAAGGCCACGTGACGGTCTCGGCTTTTCAAAAGGGCAATTCGATAGTCATAGAGGTGGGTGACGACGGCCGCGGCCTTCAGTACGAAAAGATCAGGAAAGCGGCCATCAAGAAGGGGCTCGTGAACAAGGACGCGGAGCTGAGCCCGGAAGAGACCCTGGAGCTGATCTTCCTTCCAGGCTTTTCCTCTTCCGAGGAGGTCACGGAAGTCTCGGGGAGGGGCGTGGGCCTCGATGCCGTCAAGACCTCCGTTGAGGCGATGAAGGGCGCCATAGCCGTCTGGTCCGAGCCCGGTAAGGGCGCGATATTCCAGATAACCCTGCCCATCACGCTGGCGATCATCCAGAGCCTAATCGTCGGCTGCTGCGGCCAGTCCTTCGCGATACCGATTTCGTCGGTCGTAGAGACATTCCGCGTCGCCCAGGAAGAGATTGATTGGGTTGACCAGCGCGAGGTTTACAACCTGAGAGGGGCGACGCTTCCGCTCTTGAGGCTAGAACAGCGCTTCGGCCTTCAGCGCGAAGGCGAGGCGCCCTCGCGCCATTTTGTGGTAGTCGCGCACCGCGGCGACAAGAGCGCCGGCATAGTGGTTGACGATCTTCTTGGCGAGCAGGAGACCGTAATCCATCCGATAGGCCGTTCGCTTGGGCGAGTGGCTGGCGTTGCCGGGGCGACGGAAGTCGGGGAGAACCAGGTCATCCTCGTCCTCGATACGTCGAGCCTCTTGGCCGCGGAAGAGGAACGGCGTGTATAAGGCTTTCTACGGGCTTCGAGAGAGGCCCTTCGGCAAGACGCCTGACCCTCGCTTCCTGTATCTGGCCCAGGGCCACGAGGAGGCGCTTGCCAGGCTTCAGTACGCGGTGGAGGAGCGCGAGATAGCCGTCCTTACGGGCGACATCGGGTGCGGCAAGACGACCCTGAGCCGAGCGTTGATGGACAAAAACGAAAACGCCAGGTTCATCATGATCGTCCACCCTCGTCTCACGCCGATGCAGCTTCTGAGGGAGCTGGCTTTGAGGCTCGACGCCAAAGTGAGTTACCACAGGAGCGATCTGGTTGACTCCCTAAGCGACAAGCTCCTCGAGCTCAAGGAGGCCGGAAGCGGCGTGGTCCTTGTCGTGGACGAGGCCCAGCTCATTCCCTCAAAGCCGACGTTCGACGAGATCAGGCTTCTCTCCAATTTCCAGCTTGACGACCAAAACCTGCTGGCCATCATCCTGATCGGGCAGCCGGAACTTCGGCGCAGGCTCGCCCATCCCGCTTATAGGGCCCTTCGCCAGCGCGTTGGGATGTGGTACCACCTCGGAGCCCTCGGCGCAGGCGACACGGAGCAATACGTCAAGTTCAGGCTGGAAGTGGCCGGAGCGTCGTCGCCGGTGTTCTCCAAGGAGGCGCTCGCCATCGTTCACGAACTGACCGGCGGGATACCAAGGCTCATCAACAACCTCTGCACCAACGCCCTGCTGTTGGGCCTTGAGAAAGAGGAGGCCCCTATCGCGGCGAATACGGTGCGCGAGGCGGCCGCGGAAATGGTCCTATAATGCGAAAGGAGCTTTCCACAAGCGAGCTTGACGCGCTTCAGGCGCGCGTCGGCCACTTCTTCAGGGACGGCGGGCTTCTTCAGCAGGCGGTAACCCATCCAAGCGGCGCCATGGAAGCCGGCAAATCGAGGCTTCTCTCGTACGAGCGTCTTGAGTTCCTGGGCGATTCCATCTTGAACGCCTGGGTGGCGGAATTGCTGTTCGACAGCTTTCGCCACGAGAATGAAGGCGTCCTTGCCCGCCTGCGCTCCTACTGGGTGAGCGGGCCGGTTCTCGCTCGGTTCGCTCTTCAATTGCGGCTTGACAGCCACCTCGTCATGGGCGCGGGCGAAGCGCGCGACGGGGGACGGCGAAAGGAGCGGATCCTCGCCGCCGCCTTCGAGGCGCTGGTGGCGGCGCTTTACCTGGATGCGGGAGTGCGCTTCACCAGGAAGTTCGTCAGGGATTTGTGGAAAGACGCGGTCAGGCGTCGTGGCCTCCAGGTTCTGGACGAGGACGCGAAAACCAGACTGCAGGAGCTGAGGCAGGGAATAGGAAAGCCCCTGCCAACCTACGTGGTGGAAGCGGTCCAGGAAGGATTCAAGGCCACCGTTCTTCTTGACGGAAAGGCCGCCGGAAGCGGCGTGGGCGCGAACAAGAAATCGGCCGAACAGGCGGCTGCCCGGGACGCCCTCTTGTCCATAGATAACGGTAAATAGGGCGTTTTCGCGCCCTTTTGAAAGGATGGTTATGGCATGATGAACAGAAAGCTGAGTTGCTGGCTTTTGCCCTGGTTCGTTTTTGCGGTCTCGGTTTGCGCCTTCGGACAGAAGCCCCCCGCGGAGCTTGCGAAGGTTACGGCCGAGGCTTATCCCGGCGCCGACGCCGTGATCGTCCGCGACGAAACGCGCGTCGAGGTGGAGGAGAGCGGCCTTTCACACGTCACGAAGACCCAGTTGGTCAAAGTCCTGACCGACGCCGGGGCCGCGAAGTACGTGGCCATACGCACCGATTACGACCCGGCCTCCTCCTTCGCCGAAGTCAAAAGCGCCACGGTCTATCGCCGAGGCGGGGAAGTGGAGCAAGTGGCTGTCTCAAGCGTCCTCGATCTTCCCCAGCCCCAGGAGATGATCTACTGGGGACCGCGCATGAAGCTCACTCCCATCCCAAAGCTTGAGCCGGGGGACGCCGTCGAGCTTACTACCGTCTCGAAAGGCTTTGTGATCGCTTACCTCAATGGCGACAGCCGAAACGATGACGAAAAGTACATTCCTCCCATGCGCGGCCACTATTACGACGTCGTGCTCTTTCAGGCGGACCTGCCGATCGTCCACAAGGTCTATACGATAACGCTGCCAAAAGACAAGCCCGTCAACGCGCGCGTTTTCAACGGCGAGCTCGGTTCGAGCGCATCTTTCAGCGACAAGGGGCTGACCTATTCCTGGTGGAAGGACGACGTGCCGGCGATCAAAAGGGAGCCTCGAATGGTTGAGGACACCGACGCAATGCCGAAGCTTGTCCTCGCTACCGTTCCAGACTGGCCGGCGAAGAGCCGCTGGTTCTACAAAGTCAACGAGGACTCGAAAGCCTTCGCGTGGAACGACGCGATAAAGCAGAAAGTGGATGAGATAACCGCCGGACTGAAGGACGACGATGAAAAACGGGCCGCCCTTCTCGGTTGGGTGGCGAGGCAGATTCGCTACTCTGGAATTTCCATGGGCAAAGGGGAGGGCTACACGCTCCACCCTGGGATCATGACCTTCGAGGACCGCTGCGGGGTTTGCAAGGACATAGCCGGAATGCTCATCACGATGTTCCGCGCCGCAGGCTACACCACCTATCCGGCAATGACCATGGCCGGGGCGAGGGTGGAAAACCTCCCCGCCGACCAGTTCAACCACTGCGTCGTGGCCTGCGAAATCAAGCCGGGCGAATACAAACTCTACGACCCGACCTGGTGCCCGTTCAGTTCCGAGACATGGTCCAGCGCGGAGAAGCCGCAGAACTACGACATAGGCTCGCCTAAGGGCGAAGAACTCATGGAGACTCCCCCGGCTCCGCCGGAGGACAACTTCGTCAAGGTGGTTTCCAAGGCCACGCTTTCTCTTGCGGGAGACCTTGAGGGAACCTTCGTCATCACCGGCGGCCACTACAGCGAGACGGCCCTGCGCTGGGGCGTGGTCAACAATGACGCCAATGCGGTAAGGCCGATGTTCGAGCAGTGGCTGGGGCGGCTTTCGCCAAGGGCCGTGCTCACTTCTTACAAGACGACCGACCCGGTTGACGTCAAGACCCCCTTTGTAATAACGCTTGCTTACCGGGTGCCCGCGTACGCGATGGCGGCGAAGGACGCCCTCTATTTCAAGCTTCCAGTCGCGCAGAACATCGTCAGCAACAGGCGAATAACCGATTTTGCCGCGGCGGCAACTTCCAAGAAGCCGCGGTACGACATTTTCCTACGAGCTTCGCGGAAGCTTATTTTTGAGGAGACGCTCTCTTTGCCACAAGGATATACTCTGAAATCGGCGCCGGAGCCAAGAGCAACCGACGGAGAGTCGGCCGGCTTCAGCGCCTCCGTTGCCTTCAAGGGCGGAGCCGTCGTTTCAAACGAAACCCTGACGGTAAAGAAGAAGATCGTGCCGGCCAGCGAGCAGCCAAGCCTCGCGGCCGCGTGGGAAGCGATGAACGCCTTCGGCGATGGCTTGGCCGTCGCCGGGAAGTAGGAGCCAACATGAGAAAACTGCTTGTCTCGTTTGCATGCGCAACCTTTCTGGGAGTCGCCGCCCTGGCAGCGGGGATCAACCCCAAATACGCTTCAGCGCCCGGGC
>JAEMPZ010000008.1 GCA_022759065.1 Acidobacteriota bacterium
ACGCCTGACTTTCCTCCCTTTCCTCCCCGTCCTCCCTGTGAATCTTCCCTTGGTGCCTTTGTGGTGATATCGTCACTTTTTGACAACAACTTGGCACGAAGCCTCTCGCCAGCCTTCGCCGAGGGCGCGGACTAGAAGCCTCCCTTCGGGGAGATGAAAAAGGACCGAGCGGCCGGTGACGCCTCCGGTTTCGTTCCAGACAAGTTCCCCCCCAGAGTTTAAGAGCGCTTTCAGCGCGCCTTCGATGTTTCTCGCCCCCACGCCGGTTTCCAGGGGGGTTTCGGAGGAGAAGAGCCTGGCGCCCCCAACGATGCCCGCGCGCCAGCGGCGTCTGGCGCCGCCTTTTGATTCGAGCGCAAGGCATAGCGCCTGGCACGCCTCGTCGGCGTATTTGGCCGGAAGGCCGGCGCGGCAATCGGATGAGGGGCGCGGCCCTGGAAGCAGCACGTGTGCCATCCCGCCGACGCGCTTGTCTGGGTCGTAGAGCACGACAGCCACGCAGGAGCCGAGGCCGTAGATTGCAAGCGTCCCAGAGCCTTCCAATACGGCCAGTTCGCCGATGCCGACGGTGGTCCGTTCCTCATCCACCAAGAAACTCCCTGACTTCCGGCTTGAGGTATATGTTTTCGTTATCGCGGCCACGCACCTCGCGCTTCAGAAGTTCAGCCTTGTCCATCGGGTGAAGGAAGCGGTTGACAATGAGAATCTCGCGGCCGCGCACCGTGCATAAGGCGCCCTCGCTCTTGATCCGCCCGGTCTCTCGGTACGAGATCCCCATTTTATCGAGGGCCTCCTTGAGCTCCTCCAGAAAAGCTTCCCACTCCTGCCTTTTGCGCGGGCGCATTCATTACCTCTTGGCTTTTGGACGTGGCTTTGCAGGCCCGTGGGCCTTGATGATCTCATGGATATCTTCATCGCGTAATGTGCTAGAGGAGCGTTTTGCGCGGCTTAACACGGCGGCCACGAGAGCGTCCGATGGTTCCACTCCTCGGCTTTCAAGCCAGTAAACCACATTGGACGAGCCGGACATTGGGCCTATCTCGACGCTGTGGCTTCGCCCGAACCAGCCCGGGACGGCGGCGGAATATACTAGCTCGGAGACCTCATGGTCTCCCTTCTTCAATGCTTTCAGCATCGCCGAGGCGTGAATGCCAGTGGAAGTCCTGTAAGCGTCCTTGCCAAAAACGGGATAGGAAAACGGAATTTCGACGCCCATCCACTTGGCTACCTTTTCAACGCACGATGCGAGGCCGCTTATATCGCCCTTGATGGCTCCATCAATCTTGAGGTTGACGAGAAGCAAGTCGAGAGGCGTGTTTCCAGACCGCTCCCCCAAGCCGAGAAAAGCGCCGTGCAACCTGTCCGCGCCCGCGTCCCAAGCCGCGAGGGCTGACGCCACGCCCAATCCCCGGTCCTGGTGGCCGTGCCAGTCCAGGCTCACCTTCTCGCCCGATTCGGCGATGACCTTTTTCAAGAAAGAGACGACCCTCTCCGCGCCGCGTGGCGTGGCGAACCCGACCGTGTCGGCGATGCATAGCCTTCGGGCCCCGCTCTCTATCGCGCTCAGGCACAACCGCCTCAAAACTTCCGGCCGCGTCCGCGTCGTATCTTCGGTGACGAACATGGCTGGGAGGCCGTTCCTGACCGCCTCGGAAATAGCCTTCCGAGCGGCTTTTTCGATGAAGCCAATGTCCCATCCCTCGGCGAACTGGCGAATCGGGCTCGACCCGATAAAGGTGGCCACTTCTATCTGGATTCCCGCTTTTTGGGATATGTCCACGACAATGCGGACATCTTCCAGTTTCGTCCTGGCGGCGCAGTTGAGTGAAAGGGGCAGCCTCGCGCGGGCAACCTCGCGGGCAAGCGCCAGCGTGTTTGCCCTTTGCGCCGTGCCGGTTGCCGGCAGCCCTATGTCTACCGCGTTAACGCCCAGGGACGCGAGGAGGTGCAGAAATTCCTTCTGGTGCTTTACCGCCGGGGCTTTGACCGACGGGCACTGAAGGCCGTCCCTGAGCGTTTCGTCGTCAAGCTCGACTGGCGCCCTTTCGCGAGGATTAGGCTTGGCGCCTTGGTTCCAATCGTAAATCAGCGCCTTGCTATTTTCCACTCCTAGCGCCCCTTGAATTTCGGAGGGCGCTTTTCGAGGAACGCGCGAGTTCCTTCCTTCATATCCTCCGTGGCGCAGGCAAGCCCGAAGAGCGTCGCTTCGTAATAGCAAGCCTCCTCCAGGGGCATGTCCGAGCCATAGGTGACCGCCTCGATGCAGTAGGCCGCGGCAAGAGGCGCCTTGGCGGCAAGCTTTTCGGCGAGGGCAAGCGCCTCTCCTAGAAGTTTGTCTGGCGGGAAGACAGCGTTTACGAGGCCGATTTCCTTAGCGCGCGCGGCGGGAATCCTGTCGCCGGTCAGAAGCATCTCCAGGGCGGCCGAGCGCCCCGCGAGCCTTGATAGCCGCTGGGTGCCGCCATAGCCGGGGATGATGCCAAGGGAGATTTCCGGTTGCCCGAACCAGGCCGTTTCGGACGCAAGCCTGATGTGACAGGCCATGGCCAGCTCGCAGCCGCCGCCCAGCGCGAACCCGTTCACCGCCGCCACGACCGGTTTCAAGGAACGCTCCATCTTCCTGAAAAGGCCCTGTCCGCGAAGAGCGAAGGCCTTCCCCCCCTCCGCGTCGAGGCCCGCGATTTCCGTGATGTCCGCGCCGGCCGCGAAGGCCTTTGGCCCCGCGCCAGTGAGGACAACCGCGCGCGCGGCCTCGTCGCCATCCACCTCGGCGAAAGCCTCGGAAAGCTCCTTGAGCGTGGAGCTATCCAGCGCGTTGAGCTTCTCCGGCCTGTTCAGGGTGATCAGAGAGACCGCCCCTTTCTTTTCGAACAAGATGTTTTTGAAATCGCTCATGGGAAACAGCTCCTTATGCGAAGGATCTCCGTATGTGGCCTTCTTCCGCCGCAAGGCCGGCTCCAATCACTCCTTGGGCTGTCTAGCCTCAACGAACTTCAGGCGCAGCATCCCGAAGCCGACCTGCGCGCCCGATTTCATTGGCGTCAGAATGCCTGTGGGAATCCGCTTTCCGTTGATGTATGTCCCGTTGAGGGTGCCAACCTCTTCAGCGAGGTAAAAAGTCCCGTTGCTGTAAATAAGCTTTGCGTGGCGGCGCGAAACGGAGCGCTTAACGTCCTCGCTCGTCAGGTCAATGTCCGGGGTTATGCCCGTGACCGGGTCCTGCCGGCCGATCAGCGTGATTTCCTTGTAAATCGGAAAGACTTTGAGGCTCTCCTCGGCTATGAACTGGGCAAGCACCGGCGGCTTCTCGGCCTCCTCTGGAGGCTCCTCTCGCGGCTTGACGGAGGATAGCGGAGGAGATTCGTCAAGCGCAGGCCTCAGCAACGGATCGCTTCCCTCCCTGGCAAGCAGCGAGTCAAGTTGCTCGGTCGTCTCCCTTAAGCGCATCGAGAGCTTGCGGAGCATCCTCACGGCGATTTCAATGTTGCTCTTGATCATCTGGTCGAAGACCGCGCCGTTTATCACGATTAGTTCGGAGTCTTCGAGCGCCGTCGCGGTAGCCGTCCGCGGAAGGCCCTCTAGAAGGCTCATCTCGCCAAAAAAATCGCCCTTTTCGAGGACCCTCGTGAAGCGCTTCTCTCCGCCGTAGGTCCTGGAAAGTTCCACCGAGCCCGATTGGATGATGTACATTTCCGAGCCGGGCTCCTGGTCCTTGAAAATGACCTGTCCCTTGGAGTAGGGAACGACGAAATCTTTCAACGGGGTCGCCATTATGGGCCTCCAGCCACCTTAAGCCATTCAGTTTACGGCATTCACGTGCGAGGAATCAATCATTGAGGCGGCAGCTCCAGCGCCATCTGCCCGGATTCGGCGGCGTCTATCTTCCGAAGGAAATCGGCGAACGCGGGATAGCTGGCCGGCTCGATGACCTGAAACGGAATGCTCACCTTGCGCGAGTAGGTCATGACGCCTCCGGAGCAGGTCGTGTTCAAGTGGTAACTCCCGTATGGCGTCTCAAGGTCGAGACGAGGTGGAGCGTAGGAGGTCTTTGCCCCAGCCGGGAGCTTGAAAATGATCGTCTGATCCATGAACATGAACCCGCCGGTCGTCATGGGCAGTGTTCTCTCCTTCAGGCTGGCAAGCGACTGCGAGAGGTTAAGGCGGGGCAACGGCTCGCTGACAGCGAGCTTGTTCCCGTCCCGCACCGCGAAGCCCTGTACCTTCAAGCTGTAGTTCCACCCCAATGGCTTGTCGGCGTCGTCAAAATCCCTGACATCGTATGACGTCACGTCGGCGTTCCCGTACTGGCGGGAGAGCGCGACCTGGAGGACCTTGTCCCACTGGTCTTTTCCAACTCGCTGGAGGCTCGCGCGCAACGATTCGCTCGAATCCGGATCAAGCGTCTGCCGGTGGTCAACCAGCAGGCTTCCGTCCGGCATGAGCGTTCTCGTTTCCTCCTGGCTCGCCTCGCGCCACGGGCGCAAATCGGAGGGAACCACGCAAACTTTCCAGGGTTCTGGGTCGGTCACCTTAAGGGCGCGCGCGCCCTCAAGATACCAGGGCAGGACCGTGGAGGCGCGGTAGGAGCTCTGGAGAGCATAGAAAGCGGGCCTCTTGGGATCAAGGTCAACCTCTATGAGGGGCGTGGTGTACTGGTCCATCCGTGGTAGGTCGTTTCGGTCAAGCCTGTTGGGGACCGGCTCGGCGAAAAGGATTTTGTACGGAATGGCCGCCAGCTCAAAGAAGGCGCAGGCAACCGGTATGCGGTTTCCCCGCCTCGTCATGAGGGTCTGGGTAGGATCCTGCCAGGCGCCTCCGTCCTCGGTGTCAATTTCCTTTTCCACGTAGCTGACTATCGCCTCGGCCTTTGCCGCCGCGGTGGAAGCGCCCTTCACCGCCTCGGCGTAACGCGCCTCGAGCTCCGGCGTTATCTGGAAGGTTCCAGTGACGCGGTTCTTGAGGAAGTCGCCGAGGTCCTTCCACGTCACGTTGCCCTCCGCCTCGACGAGCGGGACGAAGAGCGTGCGGTACGGCGTGTTCGGCTCGGGCGCCAGCCTCGGCATCGCCCTGTATTCCCAGTCCTTGACCAGGAGGTCTCCTTGCCGCTCGCTTTTCGCGGGGTGAGGAAGGTTCTGCTCGTAGAACCGCATTCCCATGGAAGCCGGATATTCCAGCCGCCATTGAGTCCTGTGAAAAGGCTTTTCGAGGTCCTGGAAGAGGAACACCTCGGGAGTGATGTAGGAATCGGGCTTGATCTCGTTTGGAGGAAGAAACGTCAGGTACTCGTACTCGATAAGGTCCCCGGCCTCCAGCCCCTGCATGCTTATGGTTTGCTTGTCCGGAATCAATTCCGGTTCGACCACCCTGCCGTCCGGTTTCACCGTCCTGACTGAAAGGACGACCTGGCCCCGGAAGGACTGCTCGCCCTCCTTGTCCACACCGTCCTTGTTGTTGACGCGGATTACGCCGTGGTAGCGCTCCAGGGACGAGCCGTCAGGTTCTATCCGCGTGAACTGCTGGTCAAGAATGAGAGAAGATGGAGCGAGCTCGGGGCCATCGGCCTTGTCTTCCGAGAGGACCTGTTCCAGCGTCAGGTGGTGGCTCTCGAATGGGAGGGGATCGCCTAAGACCCAATGGGCCAAGTCAACCTGGAAGGTCCTCGGACGCCGCTTTTTGAGCTGGTCCCAAACCTTGAAGGCCTCCGCGTCGCGGCCGAGGCGGAAAAGCTCGCGCGCCATGAGAAGCGACGCGTCAACGTTTTCCTGGTCGGCGGCCAATATGGCCCGCAGTTGCTCAACGGCGGCGGCGCTTTCCCCGGCGCGCGCCTCCACTTTGGCGAGGCGCATGGCATAGGAAAGGTCCCTGTCACCGTATTGCTCGATTTCATTCTTGATCAGAGATTCAAGCGGACCCACTTGGAGCGTCGCTTCAAGGTAGTCCTCCATTTCAGGGTAGTTGTGGCGCAGGCGGCCAAGCCTGTCAATCGCCTCTTTCTGCGCCTGCCTGTCGCCCAGCGCGGCGGCGAAACCGATCATGGCGCTTTCGACCTCCTCGCTTTCGGGGTGGGAGGAGCGGACCAGGTTCAGCGCTTCACGCGCCTCCGCGATCCAGCCGCGCTGCTGCAGACGCGATGACAGGCGCAAGCCCCAGCGGCAGTCGCCGGGGAAATTGTCCAGGAGATCCTTGAGAATCGGAAGGTCGTCGTCGCCGTCCGAGTTGACGCTCTTCATCAGGGCCACGCAGTAGCGAGCCAGCGGGCACTCCGCGTCGGTGGCGGTGACGGCGTCAACCGCCCGCTCGGCGCGGCTTTGGGCGATCTTCGCTGGCAGGTCGTCGGCCTGAAAAAGGTATGCCTGGGCTTCAAGGAGGTTCCAGATCAAACAGCGCGGCGTCTTGGCGGCAGCCGCTTCCAACTGGAGGCGCCCGCGGGCGACGTCGCCAAGCCATCTATTGAAAAGCCCCAAAAACGCGCCGTAGCGGGGGTCGTCCTTCGGGAAATCGCGTTCAAACCTCAGCGTCAGCGGGCCAAGGTATTTAGACGCGGCAAGCGTACTTGGCAAGGAGAAGGCGCCGTCCGCGCCGAAAGCGGCTGGCAGCGCGTCGCCCTTGTCGTCCAGGAGGGCGACGTGAACGCCTTCACCGTCTCCAGAGGCGAAAACCTTCAGGAGGAGCAAGTGCGCGCCAGCCTTGAGCGAAACTCTCTCGAACGCCGTGGGGTTTTCCTGGCGGCGGAAATTGTCCTTGCGCGCGACCTCGCGCCCATCAACAAGCGCGGCGAAGGAAGTGGCGCCGTTGAAGTATAGAATCGCCTCGCAATCGTTGGCTACGCTGAATGGCGCGAGGGCGTAATAGTTGTATTCGCGGTCGTCGGGCGTCTCGTAGAGCGGTGGGCGGGTCAGCGGCGTGTCCCAACTGGAGGCTTTCCAGTCGAGGCCCTCGTAGTTCCCCTTTTCCGGCCCTGCCACGCGAAGAAAATCAAGCCTCGCGAGGTCATCCTTCGCGACGGAGAAGTAGGCGCGGTTCAAGAATCCCGAGGCGCTTTGCGCGGACGCCCGCTCCGCCTTGCCTCCGAGCCTCGCGGCGACGCGCAGGGCCAGCCACCTTAGGTTGAAGCGGAGTTCCGGCGCCATGCCCTCTTCCCGAAGCATTATGGGCAGGCTGTCTTGGACAAGCTTCGTCGTGGCGCTGTCAAAAAACACCTCGTCGGACAGTATCTCTTCAAGGAGAAAGGCGGCCGGGCTCTTGGCGTCTTTGAGAAGCCCTTCGACCGCCGCCGTGACCGCCTTCTCGCGCTCGCCGTTGGCAAGGTGGGCTTGGGCAAGGCCGAAAGCGCCGAGGGCGTCAGCGGGATTGGCCTCAAGCTCCCTGGAAAAGTCCTTCTCCATTTGCGAGGCCTTGGCGCCCTGAAGGGCGTCGCGCCAGGCTTGGGAAAGGGGGGCGGGGGTGGCGGGCCAGAGGGCCGATGAAAGGGCGGCCAGGCAGAAAACCGTTACAAAGCGGGAGCGAATCATGGGCGGCCTCCTTTCATTATCAGCCTGACGGTTTCGGAGGAGGCCTGGTCAGCGGCGATGCAGAAGTCCCGGAAAGCGCCGTAGTCTTTGGGCTCCACCCTTCGCACGGACAGCGTTATCTCCGTGGAGACGGTCAGTTTCTCCCCGTCGCGTGTCACTCTCCTTTTCACCGTCCCGAAAGGCGTCTCCGTAGCGAGCGGCTGCGGGGGCGAGGCTTCGCACGAATGCGGGAGCAAGTAGGTCACCGTGTACCTCTGAGTCCAGGGATATGAAATCACCAGCGGGAAAATCCTTGCGGTGAGGCTTCCGTACTGTCCGGAGAGGTCCAGGGCGCCCATCCAGGCCGAAATGGTGGACTGTCCAGGCCCGTTCGGTTTCAGGGCGCTTCCGATGTCGCCAGCCATTTCAAGGCTGACGGGCAGGTCAATGTCCGAAAGATCGCTGAATGTGGCGGCCGACAGCTTTGTCCCTGGGAAGTTGTTGCTGAGCCCTTTTTCTAGCTGCTCGCGCTGTTTGGCGGCGTCCTGGTAGGTTCTTCGCACCCACGCGCATTCCTGGCCCGTGAAGGCGACCTTGGCGCTGAATGGCGCCGACGCTGAAGCCGTGATCGGCCCAATCGTGTAATTCGCGCTGTAAGCGTTGTCGGACGCTTTGTCCACTGGAGTCATCACCCGCTTGGAGCGCCCGTCCGGCCAAACGAGAAGAACCTCCACTCCCTGGTCCTGGTAGGGAAGCTCGTGAAGCCCGGAATATTCAGCCGTTCCGTCAAGAAAGAGGTTCAGCGAGGGAACGTAACAGATGGCGTGGTTGAAAACCGACAGGGATGCTGGCGCCTCGGCGATCGCGCCCAGGTCGCGCGTCCTGACTAGCACCATGCAGGCGTCAAGGCCGGCCTCCCTCAACATCGCGGTCATGAGAAGCGCCTTGTCCTTGCAATCGCCGAAGCGGCGCTCGAAAATCTGCCTGACCTTGTAAGGCTTGTAGCCGTGAACGCCGAATTCGAGGCCGACGTATCGGGTCTGCTTCGCGACCCATGCGTGGATGGCGCGCGTTTTTTCCTCGTCGCCGGAAAGCCCCTTGACGAGCGCGGCAACCTGGGCGCGCACCGCGCCGGTCACCTCCCACTGGTCCTGGATGAACTTGGCGTACCACGCCCCCATGGCGTTCCAGTCGGCGAAGGTTGAAACGTGCAGGTACGGGCTGGTCTCCGAAAGGCCCGGCATCCCGGGTTCCTGCTGGAGGCGCTTTATGTCCCTTGCGGTCCAACTGTAGATCTTCTGGCCGGCCTTGGTGACGACTATGGGGTGGATGTCCAGCCTCTCCTCGCCGATGTTAAGCGCCATCGCAGATGGCAGCAAAAGGGTGTAGCGCTTGAGCTTGACGGGCGCGCTTTCGGCAAAAAACTCCATGTCGCCGAAGTAAGCCCCGTAGTCGTTGCTGTCCGCCACGTCCGAGACCAGGTACTCCAGCCACACCGTGTCGCCGGGCTGCAACCCGCTGAAGTTCAGCACCATGTTGCGGTTTCGGTAGTAGAGGCGGTACTCAGGCTCGGAGAGCGCGTCGGTCACGAAAGAGTCCGCGTGAATGCGCGTCCCGTCCGGCTTCATTATGGAGGCCTCAAGGACGCGCACCTCCTGGCGGTCGGGATCGAAGGGGATGGTGACGTACTGCATCTGTCTAGCGGCCCCTTCGCGCATGAGGCGGATGACGCGCTGCGTGTAGCGGCTCGACATGCCGGTGGCCTGGACCTCGATGACGGTATTGTCCACCAAAATGACGGCCTGCTGTTGTTCGTCCTCTGGAGCGAGGGCCGGCCAATCCTCCTTGTCGGCGCGGTACGCTTCGAAAAAGCTCTTGGCCTGCGGGCGGAGGTAAGCGACTTTGCGCTTCCAAGAATCCTCCTGGGGCTTCAGCTCGATCGCCTTCTGGTAGCAGAGAAGCCCCTCGTCGCGTTTGCCAAGCGCGAGCAGGATGTCGCCCATCAGCGCCTGGCCCTGTGCCCAGTCCGGCGCCCAGGAAATGGCCGGCGCCAGCACCTTCCGGGCTTCGGAAGGCTTGTTGAGCGCCAGCAGCCATAGGGCCTGGCCGCGCATAGCCTCGCGATTAAAGGGGATTCTTTTTTGGCACTCGCCGTAAAGCGCCATGACGTCATCCGTCTTGCCGGCGCTTCTCAGGCCGGAGATCATCTCGAGATAGACTTCATCCTGCGCCTGGTGCGTCTTCAGAAAATCGCCAAGAGCGGCCAGGAGCGAGACCGGCTCCTGAAGCGAACGGAGCGCGTCAAGCAGAGAGCGCTGAACTACCTCGCTTCGAGGGTACTCCAGCCGCGCCTTCTCCAGGTCCGCCTCGGCGATGCCGTCGGTGAGAAACTGCAAGCGGGCGCGGTCCCGCGCGCAGCGGGCGGCGAGGAAACCGGGCTCGGCGGCAAGCGCGCGGTCCAGGAACCTAAGCCCAACAATCGGCATGTTCCTGCGAAGGTAGTATTCGCCGAGCTTCAAAAGCGCCGCCCCGTTCTCCGGGTCGAGCGCCAGCGCCTTCTGGTAATCGTCCCTTTGAAGGTTGTGGTCGGGCTCGGCCTCAGCTAACGCGATATAGGCCCACGGGTCCTTTAGTTCTGACGCGGCATCGCGAAGAGCATCGGCGTCGGGGTGGGCTGTCCGGTCAAAGGTCTTGGCGTGAGAGAGGTATTCGCCGTAAATCTCTTTGGCATCGGCGCCGCCATTTTTCGCGCGGGATTCGAGGCTCGCTCCCACCTCGTAGGCCTTGAATGAAGCTGGAGGCGCGCCGTCCTTGGCCAGGATCTTGTCCAGCGGCTCGGCCACCTCCTTCAAATCTGATGTGGCCTTGAGGCCTGGAATCGCCTCCCCTGAAGCGTCCGTGAGGCGGGCCATGAAGTTCCAGCCCGATTCCTGGTTGCAGACCTTGACTAAAAGGACGTTCCACCCTTTGCGCAGCGTGCAGCCGTCGGCGAACTGGTCAAAGGCGAGCCCGTTGTAGCGCTTGCTCTCGCCGATCTTCTCGCCATCCAGCCAGAGCTTGTAGGCCTCGTTGTAGCCGCCGCGGACGACGGCCACCATGTCGCGCTCCGCGAACACGAAAGAGGCCGCGTAACCGGCAACCTTCTCGGAAGGGTCAAGAAACGAGTCGAGGCGCACCATCTCGGAGCCCTCGGCCTCCGGCGCGCGGCGCCAGGAAATCTCATGCTCCTTGCCGAAATAGGTCCCGGCAAAATCAAGCTTGCGCTCCGGGTCATAGAAGGTGTCCCATCCAAGCTTGTTGTCGTCCGAGTAAGGGCCGATGATGAGCCACGACGATATGAAGCCCTGCTTTTGCGCGAGCCCCAGGGCCTTGTCCCAAAGGCCCATGTTGCGGTAGGCGTTTCGAAGAAGCTCGCGGGCGTGGGCGCGCGTTTCAGGCTGAGCGTCGGGCGCGCTCTCGATGCGTTCGAGCGCCGCGACCAGGGGCGCCGGATCGGCCGTTTGCCCTGCAACGGCCGCCGCGCGGTAGAGGGCGACAACCGCCGCCGCGGAGCCCCTTTGCTCCCAGGCCATTTTCAGGGAATCGTCGAGCCTCGATTGGAAAATGTCCTTCGCCGAAAGTGGCAAGGCAAAAAGCAGGGCGAGCGTTACGACAAGACGCGGCCAAACGCGGATTGGTCTCGAAGACGCCACCTTTGGAAAAAGGTGCTGGCCATTCTGGTTCATATGCATCCTTCCTCTGTGTCCTTCGTGCCTGTGTGGTAAATCCTGGTTAAGGCGCTTGCAGGGTGGCGGGGTCAGACCTTCTTCAGCGTGTGGCCCAGCTTTTCCTTCTTGACCTTGAGGTAGCCCCGGTTGTTGTCGTTTGGGCATATCTCCAGGGGAATCTGGTCCACTATCTCGATCTTGAAGCCGGAGAGCGCCGCGAGCTTCTTCGGGTTGTTGGTCAGAAGCCGCACTTTGGCGACGCCGAGGTCGTGGAGAATCTGCGCCCCGATGCCATAGTCCCGCTCGTCGGCGGCGAAACCGAGCGCCTCGTTGGCCTCGACCGTGTCCATCCCCTGATCCTGAAGCTCGTAGGCCTTTAGCTTGTTGAGAAGGCCTATGCCTCGCCCCTCCTGCCTCAGATAGACCAGGACCCCGCGCCCTTCTTTCGCGATCGCTTCCATCGCGGCGTGGAGCTGCGGCCCGCAGTCGCAGCGCAGGGACAAAAGGGCGTCTCCCGTCAGGCACTCCGAGTGCATCCTTACAAGCACCTCGTCGGTTGGTTTCCATTCGCCCTTGACCAGGGCGATGTGAGTTTTCTCTGAAAGGATGCTCTCGTATGCGATGATGCGGAACTCGCCGTACTTCGTCGGCAGCTTGGGCTGGGCCACGCGCTTGACCAGCGATTCCTTGGCGAGCCTGTACTGGATCAGGTCGGCGATGGTGACGATGTTGATTTGGTGCTTTTCGGAAAACCGCAGGAGGTCCGGCATGCGGGCCATCGTGCCGTCGTCCTTCATCACTTCGCAGATGACCCCCGCCGGGTAGAGTCCGGCCATGCGCGAAAGGTCCACCGAGGCCTCTGTCTGGCCGGGCCGGCGCAAAACCCCGCCCTCCTTTGCGCGCAGCGGGAAGACGTGGCCCGGGCGGGCCAGATCGCGTGGCTTGGTCTTCGGGTTTATCGCGGCCAGGATCGTCGCCGCCCTGTCATGGGCTGAAATGCCCGTCGTCGTTCCATGCTTGGCCTCTATGGAAACGCAGAACGCCGTCTGGAAATTGCTGGTGTTTTCGTGGACCATCAGCGGCACTTCGAGCTCGTCAAGCCTCTCGCCGGTCATCGCCAGGCAGATCAGGCCCCTGCCGTGCGTGGCCATGAAGGTAATCGCGGCGGGCGTCACCCTTTCCGCCGGAATAAACAGATCGCCCTCGTTCTCGCGGTCCTCGTCGTCGCAGATGATCAACATCTTGCCTTTTCGTATCTCTTCAAGCGATTCGGGTATCGAAATCTTCGGCATATTGGGCGCTCCTTCTCCACGCCATCAATATCTTACGCCCTATCCCCTTTGCTATCAACCCGGCACTGAAGGCGCGGAGAAGAAGAAGCATTCACCACCAAGGCACCAAGACACCAAGGGAAGAATCACAGGGAGGACGGGGAG
>JAEMPZ010000240.1:0-1256 GCA_022759065.1 Acidobacteriota bacterium
AGAAGCCCTTCGCAAAAAGAAAATCCCTTGGCGCTCCCCTAGCCTGCATTCGCCGGGGTCGCTGCACTCCGACCAAAACGCGTGATTATCCCATTACGGTTTCGCGGAAGACGACGCCCCGCTTGGCAAGTTCCTGCATGACGAACAGGTAGCATCCGGGAGCGCGGCCGAGGAATTCGGGCGGCGAAACGCCTGGCGTTTTGTACATCCCTCGGGCAACGAGCCTTACGGCGGCCGTGCAGGTGTAGCCCGTGGTCCTCGCCATGGAGAGGGTTTTCGTTTCGGCGTCGTAGCGGTCTAGCAAATCGTACTCGTAGCGCACGTTGGATGTCCCCCGCGTCCCTTCGACCACTATCTTCATTATGGTAAGGTCTTCCTCGCCCTCCAGAAGCTGCCACATCGGGAACAAAAGCTTAGAGGTGAGCTCCAACGGAACCACGCTCTGGCCGCGAAGAGGGACGGGCGTTTTCGAGAAGAGCCCGATCTCCCTGAGGATGCGCATCTTCTCGATGTGGCCTGGGTAGCGCAGCGTGCGCTCCTTCATGAAGGGGATTTGGGACATTTTCAACAGCGTCCTGAGGCCATCGGTGTTGAAGGCCTCCAGGGTGCCTATGCCAGGGAAGTCGATCAGTTCCGGCTCTGAAAGCGCCGGGCGCGTGACGACTTCGCCGTGTTCCACAAAGCGCGCGGGGCGCGTGTACTCCTCCAGCACGTCCGACGGAGAAAAAGGAGCCTTGTATTCGAATGGCCAGGTTCGCGTCACTGGGAGGCCGCCTACCAGGCATTCGAAGCGGCCAACTTTGTCCAGCATGGTTTGAAGGTAGCCCAGAATGATGTTGCCGCAGCCGGGGGCGATGCCGCAATCAACAATTGCGACCACGCCCTTGGAACGGGCGAGGCCGTCCAATTCGAACGGGTCTTCGGCGAAAAAGGAGATGTCCACGAGCGGCTTCCCCGCTTCCAAAACCGCCTGCGCCGTGGCAAACCCCATGTGGCCTGGGACGGCGCCCACTACGAGTCCAGCGTCGTGCACCGCCGCTGCAATGGCTTCGTTTTTCGACAAATCCACTTGCAAGGTTTGGACGCCACGCGCTCCCTCGAAAGCCTCCAGAGCCGATGGGGAAAGGTCGGCGACCGTGACTTCGAACTCGCCCTCTTTTGCGAGGTCCCTGGCGATGGCTGCCCCAACTCGTCCCGCCCCAAGAACGGTTACCCGCATAGCCGCCTCCCTCACGCCCAAGTTTAGCGCATGCCGC
>JAEMPZ010000240.1:1356-12512 GCA_022759065.1 Acidobacteriota bacterium
TCACGCCCGCGGGTGGAATTGGCGGTAGATGCGCTTGAGCCGCTCCTGCTCGACATGGGTGTATATCTGGGTGGTCGAAATGTCCGAATGTCCGAGCATGATTTGGACGGAGCGCAAGTCGGCGCCGTGTTCCAGAAGGTGCGTGGCAAATGAGTGGCGGAGCGTGTGCGGGCTGAAGTGCTTTGATATTCCGGCGGCCCTCGCGTAGCGCACGACCATCAGCCAAACCGTCTTGCGGCTGAGCGCCTGGCCTCGCCCCGTGACAAACAGCGCCTTGCTCTCGCGCTCCCGAAGCAGGGCAGGACGCGCCTTGGCGCTGTATTTTTCAATCCAGTCCTGGGCCACTTCGCCGAGAGGCACGATGCGTTCCTTGGAA
This sequence comes from Acidobacteriota bacterium, assembly GCA_022759065.1. Taxonomy (GTDB): domain Bacteria; phylum Acidobacteriota; class UBA4820; order UBA4820; family DSQY01; genus JAEMPZ01. The sequence continues at coordinate 1,733 of JAEMPZ010000240.1, forward strand.
CCTTTGCCCATGACCAGGACAAAACCAGCCTGGAGGTTCAGCCGTTCCATCGTCAGGGAGACGAGTTCCGAAACCCTGATGCCGGTCGCGTACAGCACCTCGAAAATGGCCCTGTCCCGAAGGCCGAGGTTTGTTGAAATGTCGGGCGCGGCCAGAAAACGCTCGACCTCCTCTTCGTTAAGGCAAGAGGGAAGCCGCTTAAGGGCGTGAGGGGGGTCAATATTCTCCGTTGGGTCGTTGTCGCACAGCTTTTCCAAAAGCAGGAACCGGTAAAAGGTTCTGAGCGCGGCAAGCCGCCGGGACGACGTCGCCGCGGCCAAGCCCTCTTTGCGTTCGCTCGCCAGAAAGTCCCTGACGTCCTCCCTGCGGACATCAGCGGGGCTTTTCTGCGTCAGCGCGAAAAAACGTTCCAGGTCCCCCTTGTATGCCGCCACCGAGTTGGGGCTGAGGCCGCGCTCCACGACCAGATGGTCAAGAAAAGCGGCGACCTCTCGGGAATGGCGGGGTTCGTCTCCCATTTTCAATGCCTTCTTGCTCCCGTGGCTCGGTGGCGAACTATCGTTTTGGTCACGGCCTGTGAAGGATCAGCGTAACGGGACCGTCGTTCACGAGCTCGACTTCCATCATCGCCTGAAAAACTCCGGTTTTAACCGGTAGCCCCTGCTCCTTCATAAGAGAAACAAACCTGTCGAAAAGAAGTCTGGCCCTCTCAGGCGCGGCAGCGTGAGAGAAGGAGGGGCGGGTTCCTTTGCGAAGGTCTCCCACTAAAGTGAACTGGCTGACGGCGAGAACCTCCCCGCCGGTTTCGCGCACGGAAAGGTTCATCTTGCCCTGGCTGTCTTGAAAGAGGCGGACTTCGCCCACTTTTCGAGCACACCAGGCGGCCTCTTCCTCGCAATCGTCTCTCTCAACCGCGCACAAAACGAGCAAGCCCGGGCCTATGGCCCCCGATTCCTTGCCTTCAACCGTGACGCGCGCTCGGCTTACCCTCTGCAGGACGAGTATCATTGTTCTCCTTCTTCGCGGCCGGGCGAGCGGCCCTCTAAACACGGTACTCCAAAGCCCCTGACACGTAAAGCCATGGGCCGCGGCGCGTGGGGGAAACAGGCCAAAGGCCCGCGCTAGGCGGGCCTTTGGGGGGCAGGGACAGCGCGGCCTGCTGGAGGCCGTGGCTTTATTTTGAACCCGGTGGGCGCGGTGGCACGCCGCGCCCGCTGGCCAGTGTCAGTTCTTGCGCTCCTTGCGCAAAAACGTGGGGGTCTGCTCCACTTCAAAGTCGCGTTCCGTCGCCGCGCCGGGCAGCGGGCTGTTTGGCGTCGCGTTGGCAAATATGTTTCCGCGAATAAACCCGGTTGGCTGGGCTGGCGGCGCGATGATTGGCGAGTCCACGCCGGGGACGCTCGAGAAGATGGCCGCCCCTCCTGCCGCCGCGACGGCCTGCGTCTGCTGCTGCGCAAGGGACCCGAAAGCGGGACGCTTGAGCGTTTTTACCTCCGCTGTTTCGAACGCGGCGGCCACGACGGTTATGCGGACCTCGTCGCCAAGCTGGTCGTCGAGGCTCGTGCCCCACAGGACATTGGCCTCTGGATGAGCCTTTTCGCGCACGAAATCGCAGGCCAGTTTTACTTCCTGCAGCCTCATCTTCTTGCCGCCGGCGAAATTGATCAGTATGGATTTCGCCCCCTGAATCGAGGCGTCCTCCAGAAGCGGGTTGTTGGCCGCCTTCTCCGCGGCGTCCAGGGCCCGCCTTTCACCGACGCCGAATCCCATGCCCATAACGGCGCGCCCGCCGGCCGACAGGACCGTCCTCACGTCCTCGAAATCGAGGTTGATGAGGCCCGGGCGAGTGACAAGGTCCGTGATGCCCTGAACCCCCTGCCGCAGGACGTCGTCGGCCGCCTGGAAAGCCTCTTCCATCGTCACGTCCTCCGGCAATCTAGTCAGCAGGTTGTCGTTGGGAATGACGATCAGCGTGGCCGCGGCCTCCATCAGGCCGTCAAGGCCCCGCTTGGCGTTGAGCTCGCGTTGCCTTCCCTCCATGCCGAACGGGCGCGTCACCACGGCTACCATAAGGGCATTGGCTTCGCACGCAAGCCTCGCGACCACCGGAGCCGCGCCCGTGCCGGTGCCCCCGCCCATGCCAGCGGCGATGAAGACCAGGTCGGCCCCCTGCAGGTGTTCAGCGAGGACGGCCATATCCTCGACCGCGGCCTGCTCTCCCCTTTCCGGGTGGCCGCCCGTGCCGAGCCCTCGCGTGAGCTTCTGCCCGATCTGGATTTTTGTCTGGGCCTGTGATTTTTCAAGGTCCTGGTAGTCGGTGTTCACCGCTATGAACTCGACGTCCTTCAGGCCGGCGGCTATCATGCGGTTGACCGCGTTTCCTCCGGCTCCTCCAACGCCCACCACCTTGATTCTGACCTTTCTGGCGCCCATGGCTTCCTCCGGCTCCTCCATCGTGAAAACCAACCCGCTGTCCTCGACCATTCGCTGCCCCCTTTCTGGCCCGGGGTGCCGCCCGGGCTGTGTCCTATGCCTAAACCGCGTCCCTGAAACCGTTCAACAATCGGCGGAAGAGGCCGCCCTTCCGGCGTCCTGCGCCACCGCGCGCTTCCCGCTGCGCCCCGTAAAGGACCAATCCAACGGCCGTCGCGAAGAGCGGCGCCGAAACCATATTGGAAAGGCCCTTCGCTCCCATTGGCTCGCCAACGCGAACCTGGTGGTCAAAAACGCCCTGCGCCACTTCGTCGAGGCCGGAAAGGCTCGCGCCGCCCCCGGTTAGCACCAGGCCGGCATTGATCGTCTTTTCGAGCCTCGCGTCCCTTATATCCTCGTACAGAAGCTGGAACAGCTCCTCCGCCCTTGGTTGCAGTATCTCGGCGAGCCGGGACCGTTCCACGACGGCCGGGCGCTTTCCGGCCGTGGCCGGGACCTCCACCGTCTCTTCATCCTGCACCAGGGTCGTCAGCGCGCAGCCATATTTTTTCTTTATGATCTCCGCGTCCGCGATGCCGGTTTTCAACCCTACCGCCAGGTCGTTCGTGAAGTGCTCCCCGCCGATCGGAATGATGCGGGTGTGCCAGAGCGCCCCCTTCTCGAAAACCGCCATGCCGGTCGTGCCATGACCCACGTTGATGAGCGCGACGCCGATCTCCTTCTCGTCAGGGGTCAGCACGGCGCAGGCGTCGGCCATCAGGTTTAGAACCGGTTCCGTGACCGCGATGCCGTAGCGATTCACCACCGTTCCGAGATTCTGAAGGCTGGTGATCGAGCCGGTGATGATGTGAACGTTGGCTTCCAGGCGGGAACCAGGCATCCCCTCCGGGTGGCTTATGCCATCCTGGTCGTCAACGATGTATTCCTGCGGGAAGGTGTGAAATATCTGCTGATCCTGAGGGAAGCTGATGGTCCTGGCCCCATCCAGAACCCGAGCTATGTCATCCCCGGTGATCACCCTCTCTTTGGACGAGATCGCCACCACGCCGCGGCTGTTGAACCCGCGGACATGGCACCCGCCGACGCTGACATAGGCGCGTTCCACGGAGTAGCCGGCCATGCCCTCCGCCTCCTCGACGGAAGCCTTGACGCACGCCGCCACTTCGTCAAGACTGGCGACGATGCCCTTTCGCATGCCCCTGGAATCAACTTTCCCGATGCCTGTGATCTCGACGCCTCCGTCTTCGGCGATTTTGCCGATGACGGTGGCCACCTTGGACGTGCCAATGTCAATTCCAACCACGTACCCGCTGTCTTTAGCCATTGTGCTCCCCTTCATCCGATAACGCGGGCGGCACAAGCGCGACCCTGCCGGCCCAGCGCAGATCCATCGTTTTCCATCCTGGCTTGTAGGCCGCCACCCATGGGCGAGCCGCGACATACTTGCGCCACGCCTCAGCCACGCTTCCCGCCTCAGTTTCCAATGTCCAGCCATCCTGGGTGGTCAAGACGTAGGCGCCGCCAGCCCCGCGCCCCACCGAGGCTATCTGCCCCGCCAGCCCGACTTTCATAAGTTCGGCCACTACGCTTTGCACCCCGCCGTCGGTGGGAACCGCTCCAGGCGCCAACGCGGCGGCCACTGGAAGCGACGGCTCCGCTGGCCAGACGTTTCCGGCCCCGTCTATGGCAACGTTGCCATTCGCTGTCGCCACGGCGCAGATCGCCGTCCTCTCTCTCACTTCGACGATCAGCGTGTCTGGAAGATGCTTGCGGTAGACAAATCCCTCGACCCAGCTCACGGCCTGCAATTTTGCCGTCACCGCGTCCGTGTCCAGCGCAAGCAGGTTTTCCCCCATGAGGCCGCTCAAGGCATCACGCACCGCCCCCGGATTGTGGCGCTCGACGCCCAACACTTGCAGGCTTCTAAGCGCGAAGGCGTGGTGGGAATGGAGCACGTTCCATCCGGCCTGGCATAGCATCGCTATCCCCAAGAGCACGCCGGCGACAAAGACCACCCGCAATAGCGCGGCGAGCCATCGCTTGTTTCTGCGCGAGACGCGCGGATTCATCATCGGCCCGTTCAAGCGCAGGTTTTCGTGCGGCCTGAAGTACTGCTCGCTAAAGCGCACGGCGCCAAACCTCCATTTCGTAATCAAGAACAACGCCCGCCTTCGCCGCGGCTGCCCGCGCCTCCTCGCAAAGGCCCCAGGCATCGGCAAAAGTGGCGTCCCCATGGTTGACGAGAAAATTCGCGTGGATCTCGGAGAAACCGGCTCCACCACGCCGTTTGCCCCTGAACCCAAGCTGTTCGAGAATCCGGCCGGCGAAATCGCCCGGGGGATTTTTGAAGACGGAACCGGCGGACGGGACATTCCACGGTTGGCTCGAAAGCCTTTTGGCCTTTGATTCCTCGAAGCGCGCCTCTATGGCGGAGCGTTCGTCCCTCTTAAGAAGCATGCGGCATCCCGCGACCACCCCATGGGACGAGACGTTGCTTGATCGGTAGCCGAAGCTGAACGAGGAAGCTTCGCGCCACTTGAAACCCGAGCCCTGCTCTATGACCGCCACGTGCGTGATCAGAGAGGACATTTCCGCGCCGTAAGCCCCGGCGTTCATGACGACCGCTCCTCCCACGAGCCCAGGGATGCCCGCCATTCCCTCGAGGCCGGAGAGGCCTTGGCGAATCGCCTGGGCACAGAGCGCGGGCATCGGAACGTCGGCGTCAGCCTCCACGGCCTCGCCATCGAACCGAACCGTCCCGCCGCACCTGCGAAGCTGCAAAACTCCAAAGCCAAGCGCTCCTTCCTCGATAAGCAGATTGGTTCCGCCCCCCAGCACCTTGAATGGCGCGCCGCTCTTCCAAAGCCCCTCCAAGAGCGCGCTCGCCGACTGCCACGAAGAGGGGCGCGCGACGAAAAGCGGCTCTCCGCCTATGCGCAGGCTCACCTGCGCGGCGAGTGATTCGCCCCGTAAAAACTCGACGTCGAGCGCGCGGCATAGCCGCTCTACGGCCTCAACCACCAGGGCCTTCCTCCTCAAGCAGGGAGAGCAATGGTTCCCCCGCCGTGGTTATCGTCCCCGCGCCAAGCGTTATCACCAGGTCGCCGCCGCGAAGCAACGGCCTCGCGAAAACGGGAATGGCCTGGACCGCCGGGCAATAGTGGACATTTGAGTGGCCCAAGGCGGCAGTCCGACTGGCTAACTCCTCCCCGGTCACGCCTTCAATGGGCGGTTCGCTCGCGGCGTACACTTCCGTGATCACCACTACGTCGGCGGCTTGAAACACCCTCGCGAAATCGTCCATCAGCGCCTTAAGCCTCGTGTAACGGTGCGGCTGGAACAGGACGACGACGCGGCCGGGGCCGGCGACCTTCCGGGCCGCTTCAAGGGTCGCTCTGATCTCCGTTGGATGATGCCCGTAATCGTCTACCACGCGAACCTTCGCCGCTTCGCCCTTTAGTTCGAATCGCCTGTCCGCTCCCGGAAAACAAGCGAGGCTCCCGGCGATTTGCGCGAAGGGTATGCCGAGCTCCTCGCAGGCCGCGACGGCAGCCGTGGCGTTGAGCAGAACGTGGCGCCCAACCTGGGCCAGCCTGATCTCTCCCCTTTCCTCTCCGCGGACGCTCACCTTGAACCGCTCGCCTTGAGGCCCGGAAGAAAGGGGAATCGCCCTGTAGTCGGCGGATTCCGACACGCCGTACGTGACGACGCGCCTGCGAAACTTCGGCAGGAGCGGCTGTAGGTTCGGGTCGTCCTTGCATGCCACGATCGCGCCGTAGAAGGGAACGCGGTTTGCAAAGTCGAGAAAAGCGTCTTGAAGGTCCTTGATGTCCGGGTAACAATCCACGTGTTCCCAGTCAATGTTGGTAATCACCGCCATCGTTGGGAAGAGCAGCAGGAAACTGCGGTCCGACTCGTCGGCCTCTGCTACAAGGAGGTCGCTCTTGCCGAGGCGCGCGGATGCCTTGAGCGTCGAAAGGCGGCCGCCTATAACGACGGTCGGATCGAGGCCGGCCTCGTGCGAGCAGTGGGCTATCATGGCCGTCACCGTGGTTTTGCCGTGCGAGCCGGAGACCGCCACCGATAATTTCATCCGCATCAGCTCCGCCAGCATTTCGGCGCGCGGAATCACCGGAATGCCGAGATGGCGGGCTTCCTGAAGCTCCGGATTTTCAGGCGAAACCGCCGAGGAGTAAACCACGACCTTGGCTCCATGCACATTGGACGCAAAGTGGCCAAGTGATATCTTGGCGCCGTGGCTCTTGAGCGCCTCGGTGACCGCGTTCTCGCGGACGTCCGAGCCGGTGACCGAGAAGCCCATGGTCAGAAGAACCTCGGCTATCCCGCTCATCCCTATGCCGCCGATTCCGACGAAATGGACTTTGTTCAGCGACGAGAGCCTCATGCCGCGCCTCCCGCCTCGAGCAGCAATTCGGCTATTCTTCGGGCGGCTTGCGGGCGCGCCACGGCCAAGAGCGCGCGCGCCATTCCAATCCGCCTTTTCCGTTCGGCGAGCAGGCAGAGATTTGCCATGAGGGTTTCCGGCGTCACGTCGCGCTCCGCCATCCAGAGCGCCCCGCCCACTTCGGCCATTCCCCGCGCGTTGTGGGTCTGGTGGTCCATCGCGGCGTGCGGGAAGGGAATTAGCAGCGCCGGGCGGCGCGCTGCCGCAAGCTCCGCGAGCGTCGTCGCCCCGGCGCGGCACACGGCCGCATGGCACCATCCATAGGCCGAAGCCATGTCATGGATAAAGGGCTCGACCCTCGCGGAAAGGCCCGCTTCATCGTAAGCCGCCTTGACCCGCTCGTAATCTTCCGCGCCTGTCTGGTGGATGATTTCAATGCCGCCTGGGAATCGAGACAGCTCCGGGATCGCTGATAGAAAGGCGCCGTTGATGGCTCGCGCGCCGCGGCTGCCCCCAAAAACAAGCAGCCGGAAAGGACGCTCGGGGGGGTTCTCCTCGCCTACCATGGAGAGTTCTTCCCTGACGGGGTTGCCGAGCAGGCGCGCCTTGCCGTAAAAGAAACGCGCCGTCTGAGGAAAAGCCGTAACCACGATTCCAGCCAGCCTCCCGAGCGCCCTGTTGGCCAACCCGGGCTTGACGTTCTGCTCGCAAAGCATGAGCGGCACGCCAACAAGCGACGCCGCGACGCACATCGGAAACGAAGCGTATCCGCCGACTCCCAAAACGGCCGCGGGCTTGTGCTTCAGGCAGATTGCGACGCAGCGCGCCACGGACAGGGGAATCGGCGCAAGAGCGCGCAGGCGGGCGTAAAGGCCGAGGCTGGCGAAGCCCGAGACCGGAAGCGTCACCAGATTATATCCATAGCGGGGAGCGAGCGCGCCCTCTATGCCGCGCTTCGTCCCGACGAAAAGCACGCCGGCATCCGGCGAAAGGCGGAGAACCGCCTGGGCTACCGCAAGCCCCGGGAAGAAGTGGCCGCCCGTTCCGCCGCCAGCGATGATCACCGTTGTCCTCCCCTCTCCTTTCATGTTCGGTACTGGCTCACGTTCAAAAGAAGGCCGACTCCGCAGAGGCCTATGACCAGGGACGAGCCGCCATAGCTCATCAGCGGAAGCGGCAATCCCTTGGCCGGAGCCATTGCAAGCGTGACGTAGATGTGAATGATGCCTTGAAAGAATATCCACGAGACGATTCCCGTGGCCATGTATCCAGAGAACGCGTCGGGAGCGCCCTGAATGGCCCTTAACCCCAGAAAGCCGAACGCGAGAAAAAGCCCGAGCACGCCGAACGTTCCTATCATGCCAAGTTCCTCCCCGATCATCGCGTAGATGAAGTCGGAGTGAGGCTCGGGCAGGAACATGAGCTTCTGGCTTCCGCCGCCGAGCCACTTGCCCGTCACGCCTCCGCTTCCCACGGCGATAAGCGACTGGCGGATCTGAAAGCCGGCGCCCTTCGGGTCGTGCTCGGGATTCATGTAGGTCATGAGCCTCGCCCTGCGGTAGGAACTCATCATCATGAGCATGCTCAAAAGAAGCGCGCCTCCCACCGCGGCGATCGCGAGCCAGCGGAGCGGAAACCCGCCCGCAAAAAGCATCGCGAGGGTGATCACTCCTAGAACCACCACCGTTCCGAGATCGGGCTGCAAGAGAATAATCAAACCCATCAGCCCCGCCACCACGCCGAGCGGCACTCCCATCTGGACCCATGTCCGCTTCTCTCGTTCGCGCTTTTCCAGGAGATAAGCAGCCAGGATTATCAGAACCAGTTTCGCCGTCTCCGAAGGCTGCGCGGACAGCGGCCCTAGGCGAAGCCACCTGTGGGAACCGTTTATCTTTGGCATCGCGAGGGTCGCGCAAAGCATGGCGACCTCTATCGCGACGAGCCCCAGCACCACCTTGCGCCGCTTCAAAAAATCAAGATTCACCTTGGTCGCCGCCAGCATCACGGCAAGCCCCGCCGAGGCCCAGATGACTTGCCGGACAAGAAAGTAGTTGGGGTCCCCCTTGCTCCGCAAGGCCAGCACTCCGGAGCTTGACAGGATGAACACGAGGCCGGCGGCCAGCATGGCCAGCGTCACCACGAGAAGAGCGCGGTCATATCGAAGCTCGCGCGCCATCAGCCCTCCCTCCCATCGCGCCTCGGCCGCTGGATCGCGGCCTTGACCCATTCGCGGAACTTGTCGCCTCGGTCCTCGAAGTTTTTGAACTCGTCGAAGGACGCGCACGCCGGCGACAGGAGAACGGAGTCCCCCGGCTCGGCCATTTCCAACGCTTCCGGCGTCGCTTCCATGAGGGTCGCGAAGCTGTAAAGCGGCAACTGCCCGGCGAAAGCCGATTCCACGCGGTGGCGCGCTTTTCCGAAGGCCACTATCGCCTTGCAGCACCGCCTGGCCTCCGGCACCAGGCTCATCCAGTCGGCGCCTTTGTCCTTGCCTCCGAGCATCAGGATCACTCCCGCTTCGAATGCGGAGAGCGCCTTCAGGACCGCATCGCTGTTGGTCGCCTTTGAATCGTTATATACCGAAACCCCGTTGAAGGAGGCGACCTTTTCAAGGCGGTGCGGTAGGCCCTTGAACGCCTTTAAAGCCGGCTCAAGCAGCTCGGCCGGGACGCCGGCGCAACAAGCCGCCGCGCACGCGGCGAGGGCGTTTTCAAGGTTATGAGCGCCGGGAAGAGGAAGCGCTTGCAGGCCGAATAGAAGCTCCTTTTTTCCGCCCAGGCGAAGCCATGCTTTTTTTTCGCTCACAAAGGCGCCGTCGCCTTCCATCAAACCGTTAAAGAAGGGCAGCAGGCGCGACGCCGCGCGCTTTCCCTGGCGCTCGCTGAGCGGATCGTCCCACTTGTAAATAGCGAAATCCGAGGCGGTTTGGTTTTTGAATATCCTCCCCTTCGCTTCCTGATACTCCTCGTAGCGAGGATATCGGTCCTGGTGGTCGGGCGTTATGTTTAGAAGAATGGCGATGTCGGGCCTGAACCGCTCGATGCTTTCGAGTTGGAACGATGAGAGTTCCAGCACGAACCAAGTCTCATCGGTCGAGCCCTCTATCATGTCGGAAAAGGCGACGCCGAGGTTGCCGCCGGCGCGAACGTCCTTGTAATGGGATGAAAGCAATTCTCCCAGAAGGGTGGTCGTCGTGCTCTTCCCGTTGGAACCTGTCACGGCGGCAATGCGGCCTTTGGCGTGGCGGTAGGCCCACTCGATCTCGCCGATTACCGGCACGCCTAGCTTCAAGGCTTCGCGGATGAGCGCCGACGCGCGCGGGAAGCCAGGAGAGAGCACGACGGTTTCGACCCCTTCAAGCAGGAGCGGCGACTCCGTTTCGGGATGGAACTGAAGCCCCATGGCTTCCAGCGGCTCAAGGGCAACGGCCAGTTTTTCGGCGGAAAGGGAGTCGCACGCGCGCACGTCGTGGCCCATGGCCAGCGCGAGCCGCGCGGCGCCGTATCCCGACTTTCCCATTCCAGCGACCAGGACCCGCATCAGCGTCTCACCTTATCTTCAGCGTGGCGAGCCCAAGCAGGGAAAAAAGGATCGCCACGATCCAGAACCTGATGACGACCTGCGTTTCCGCCCAGCCTCCCAATTCGAAGTGGTGGTGAAGCGGCGCGCAGCGGAAGACCCGTTTTTTACGGGACTTGTAGGAGGCCACTTGAAGAATGACCGACAGCGCCTCGATGACGAAGAGCCCGCCTATGACGACGAGAAGCAGCTCTTCCTTGATCATCAGCGCGAGCGTGCCGATGGCGGCCCCTAGGGAAAGCGATCCCGACGTGGCGGGCGTTTACCGTTAAACAGAGTGTTTCATTAAAAACAATGGTTTAGTGTTTGTTCTGTTAGTCCAGAAGCGGCTGGCACAGTTCTGGCTCTTACTTTCACCGCCGC
>JAEMPZ010000192.1 GCA_022759065.1 Acidobacteriota bacterium
CCGCAGACCCACACCATGAAGGTCGTTCTGGAGGTTCCGAACCCGGGCTTGGCCTTGAAGCCAGGCATGCTCGGAACCGTCGAGCTTGCGGCCGATACGCGCAGGTGCCTAACAGTGCCTGAAGACGCAGTCATGAGAACCGGCCGCGGAAGTTACGTCTTCGTGCAGGAGGGCGAACTCCTTGTCCCCAGAACCGTCGTAATCGGCCCCAGGTGCGACGGCTGTTTTGAGGTAATGTCGGGCTTGAAAGCGGGTGAGAAGGTGGCGACCTCCGCCAATTTCCTTCTTGACTCCGAGTCTTCCCTTAAGGCCTTACTTCAGGCGGCCGCGAGGAAGTGAATTGCCTTTCCTCATCGGCCGCGACCGCCCGCAGCGTGGATTTGAGCTTGGCCATCAGCAAAGCCGCGCCAAGCCCTTTCCCTGAAACGTCCCCTTGGGACAACTCAAGCCTACCCTCCATACCCATCTGCTCGCTCCTGATCCAGCCACCATCTTCCGCCCCGACTGGCACAAAACCGCTTTGGGCACTACAATTTGTATAGGAGGTGCGCAAGATGCCTCGTTGGGAGACGATTCTGTGTCCGGTGGACTTCTCTGAAGTTTCTATGAACGCGCTCAGGTACGCGGCCGATATTTGCCGCGAATGCCAGGGCAAGCTGGCCTTGATCCACGTGGTCGAGCCCATTGTCGCCCCTTCGGACTTCTCGTTTGGGCCGATGACCCTCACGGAAGTGGAGGATTCCCTTCTCGAAAGGGCCAAGACCGCCCTTGAGGAGACGGCGGCCAAACTTGGGCTGCAGGGGCGCACCAGCGTCGTCGTGTCGCGCGGCCGCGCTTCGGACGAGATTGTGAGATGCGCGGAAGAGCTCAAGGCGGGATTGATCGTCATGGGCACGCACGGCAGGACCGGTTTTTCGAGGACGCTTCTCGGCTCCACTGCGGAACGCGTCGTGCGCAAGGCCACCTGTCCAGTCTTGACGCTCAAAGCCTAGCTATTCTGGCCTCAAAGGCCCCAAGATGCCCGGCTGGGCCAGGCAGGCTATTAGGCTGAAGGCTGGAGTGCTACATTTTCTTCAAGTAAGCGCCGCTTCGCGTGTCAACCATGATGGTGTCGCCGACGTTCAGATGAAAAGGAACGTTCACGACACATCCGGTCGAACATTTGGCCGGCTTTCCGCCTGTGACCGTGTCGCCTTTGAAGCCGGGGTCACACTCCACAATCTGAACAAGGATGAAGTTGGGAAGCTCGATGCCAAGCGCCTCCTCGCCGTGAAACAGGACGTTGACCTCGGTGTTGTCCGGAAGGTAGAGCGCCGCGTCCCCGATGACTTCAGGCGAGATCGTTGCCTGGTCATACGTCTGCTGGTCCATGAAATGGAAGCCATCGGCGTCGCGGTACAGGAACTGCATCTTTCTTTCCTGAGTCTCGGCCGTCTCGACTTTGTCGCCGGCTTTGTAGGTCTTTTCAAGAACCTGTCCCGTGCGAAGGCTCTTTACCTTGGCGCGGGCGAAAGCGGAACCTTTTCCCGGCTTGACGTGGTCAACGTCAACCACGACGTAAGCCTGGCCGTCAATGAGCAGTTTCGTGTTCTTGCGAATGTCGTTGGTATTGATGACGCCCATTTGTTGTCTCCCCTTAAATGCTAGGCTAGTTGGGCCAGGAAAAGGTGCGCCAGCCGCTGGATCTCATAGCGGGCTTTGCCCGTAGGTTGGGACGCGTCGGTAATGGCCAGGATGAAAAGTTCTGGAGAGAGCCGCAGCATGAGAAGGTTTTCCTCGCTCGTCCTGATAGCCATCTCCTCCAGTACGCCGATGCCGATCTCGGACTGAAGCCGGTCAAGATTTCTGAGAAGGCCGTTCAACTCGGCGCTGAGAACCTCATGGGGCAGCTCGGAGCGCACCCATGCCTCGATTTCTATGCCATCGCTTCCAACCACGGCCGCCGCGCGAAACCCCGGCAACGCCTCTTCAAGGCGCCTGAAAGTAAGGTCAAACATGCCGCTCATAGCGCACCCTCCGGAGCCATTCTTCAAGCAGTTTCACTCTTCGCTGGCGAACAGCCATGCGAACATCCTCCTGCCGGACCTCTGGCATCTCAGGGGCGTCTCCGTCAATTCGGCGCATGAGAGCGCGCACACGCTGCTTTACGTCCTCGTTGTCAGGATTGGCCAGAAGGATTCGCTGGTATATTTCAATCGCCTTCTCAGGGAAACCTTGCCTGGCGTAGAGTTCGGCCAGAGTCGTCGTGTTGAGCCCAACAAGGTTCTCGTCACCTGAAGGTGCCTGCTCCCCGGCCTTCACGCCACCGAGTGGCGGCCTCTCGCCGTTTTCCTCCAGCGCATCAAGCAGCTCCGCATGTTCGGCCTTCCCCGAAGAAACCTCCTGCCCGGCAGGCGGGACATCAGCATCGGTTGCTGCCAGGCTACCTCCGCCAAAGATGATATCTCTTTCTTCTGCGGGTCCGGGCAACTCCGCCGGCGGTTCGTTTGAAGGCGTCTCGGTCCCAAAGGCAGGCTCTTGAAATAAAGGTTCCTCTTGCGCTGGGGGCGTTTCATTGGCGATCGTTCCCCCCCAAGACGCCATCTTTATAGTGCCGCCGAGGTCGTGGACCTCCGCCTCCTGTTTTGGCGAAGCCTCATTTCCTTGGGACTCGGAGACTTCGGCGGCCGATGGCAAGGAACTCTCCATCTTTGAGGCTGGCTGGTCATGCAAAACCGGGGCTTTCGCGGGCTGCTCGGAAGGCGGTGAAGCTGACAGGACAGACGGCTCGGCGCCGGGCATAAAATTTCCTGTGGGTTGCGCAGCCGCTGCCGGCGCCGGTGACGTGAGCTCGGCTATTTTCTCCCCTACCCCAGGCCTTCCAGGTTCGAAAAGCTCGACGATCTGATAATGCCGCAAAGCACGGGGGCGATCCTCCAAGGCGTAGTAAATGTCCCCCGCCAGATGGTTCGCGGCCACGTGGTCCGGCAGCGCCATCAAAATGCGGTCCACGGCTTCTCTCGCTTGTGAAAGCTTGCCCTTGGCCAGATAAATCTGCGTCAAAAGGAGCCGGGCCTGCCATTGGTTAGGATAGCGAGCAAGGCCTTTTTCGCATAGTTCTTGAGCTTCCTCAAGCTTGCCCAGGCGCTGGTATTCCCTCGCCAAGTCGCCGAAACGCCTTGAACCAGGATCCCGCTTCAGCTCAGCTTCAAGGGCGGCCAAGTCAAAAGCCATCACTGCCCCTGTAAAGTGAACGACCAGGTGACGGGAATCGTCTTTTGAAGGCCGTCGCTGTTCCTGTGGGCCTTGAAGGTGGCGTTTAAGGTCACTGTGACGATATCGCTCGTGCCGACCAGGCTCTGAACCTCCGGCGCGGCCACCCAGTCTTGTGTCAAAAGCGTAACGGCATATCTTGTAGATGACGAGGAGGTGATCTGCGTTGCAGTTGTAATGTTGATGGCTGGCAGCGGGGCAATGTTATGCCCATTCGGGTCGCTTATTGCAAACGTGCCCGTACAACTGTCAATCGTCCAAGCATCCTTCGGCAACAACGAAAGGTTCGGGTCGTTCAGTGTTATATGAAAGTCAAAGTACTCAAGGTGAGTATTTGCTGGATTGACCACGATTGCCTGCGTAGCCGGGTCGGGACCACTGTAAACAAGGTCCGACAGCGGATCAAGGTTCTTGTCGTGGCCGCAACCCATGCAGAAAAGAAGGGCCAGGGCAATCGCCCCGACCCCCAACACCTTCGTTGAATTCGTCATAGCCTACCTTACGATTTTGGGCGTGAGGAATATGAGAAGTTCCTCGTTCGTCCGGGTCTTTTGCCTGTTCTTGAACAGCCAGCCAAGCACTGGAATTTTCGAGAAGAAGGGCAGGCCGTTCTGCGAAACTCCTTCGTTCGTGACGAAAATGCCGCCGATAACGGCCGTCTGGCCATCCCGAACCTTAAGAACCGTCTTGGCCTCTTTCTTAAGGATTGGAGGCGGGCCGGTGGGAAGCGCGTTCTTGAAGTCAACCGAGTCGTTGGTGATGTCAACGGTCATATTGACATTCCCGTCAGCGCTTATCTGCGGAGTAACTTCTAGTTTCAACGTCGCGTTCACGAAAACGACCGTGATCTGCGTGGCGGTCGCCACCTGAATGGGAATCTGGCGGCCCGACTCGATGCTGGCCTTTTCGTTGTCCTGCGTAAGAATGCGTGGCGCGGAAAGGATGCGGCCGCGGCCCTGGTTCTCCAGCGCGGCAAGGCGGACATCCAACAGGAAGCTGCCGGAGGTGTTGCCAAGCATCAGGTCGATGAAGCCGTTCGAGGCCGTCGGCGGAAGGTTGACGGCGAAATCGCCCTGGTAGTAGTTGGGCCAGCCGTTGGCCTGCAACGGCTTTACGGGATAGCCGCCGCCGCCCGGGGCATTGGGGTTCGTCCACGTAGTTCCAGTTCCAGTTCCAGTCTGCCCCAACGTGCCGGGGCCGGTGTACCAGTTTCCGCTCCAGGTGATGCCGAACTCCTGCGTCCAGCTTACGCTCGTTTCTACGATGCGCGCCTCAATGAGGACCTGCGGCGTAGCCGTATCCAGGGTATCAATGAGCTTGACCAACGACTCCTTCTTCGAGGGCACTTCGCTGATGATCATCGTATTGGTGCGGCCGTCGGTAATGATCTGCCCCTTCGGCGAGAGGAAACTGTTCACTATGCCCTTCATCGTGTCGGCTTTGGCATAAGAGAGCCGCTTGGTAAAGGTCACGGTATCCTCGGCTTTGAGCCGTTCGTCCTGCAATTTCTGTTGCTCGGAGAACTTGCGGGAGATCTCGGACGACGGAGCGACCCAAATGACGTTGTTTTCGTAAACGTAGTCGAGGCCATTGTTCTTGAGCACGATGTCCATCGCCTGGTCCCATGGGACATTGACCAGGTCAACGGTCACTTTGCCCGAAACCGCGGGGTGAACGACTATGTTCATTTTGGAAATGTCGTGGAAGACGCGCAACACGTCTTTAACGTCCGCATCCTTCAGGGAGAGCGAAATCGGCTCGCCGGTATATTTGCTCGTTCCGCCTGAAATGGTTTTCTCTTTAAACGAGAGCGGCACCGCCGGCGACGCCGCCGAAGTCTTGCCTTCAGCCGCTGGCGCGGAGGTGTCCTGGGCCACGAACAGATCTTCATAGCCCTTGAACTCGCGGTTGGCCGCGGGGTCAAGGGGTTTAAGGTCTACCTTGACCTGTTCAGCCTGCGGCTTTGAGGGCCCGGCTTGGGGGGCTGCGGCCTCAGGCGCGGCCTGCACCTGGCCGCTGGACTTTGCCAGTTCGGCTGGCGCGGAGACATTGGCTGGAGCCGGTTCAGCCGCCTTTGCTTCCTGATGATCGGGCGAAGCTGGCTCCGCGGAGGCCTTCTTGGCTGCTTCGGAAGCGGCGCCCAGATGGACCACTACTTCGCTTCCATCAGCCGCCACGCTCCAGTTAGCCTGGTTTTTAGCCAGGTCCACGACCACCCTGGTCACGACGGGATCGGACTGGAAGAGGCTTACGCGCACCTGTTGGATGTCGCCCTGTCCCGCGACGCGGGACGGAACGTTGCCCCTGCCCACGCCTGGCAAATCTAAGACGATGCGCTCTGGGTTGGGCAGCGCAAAGTACTTGGGCTTGGCAATCCCGTCGGCGCTGACCCTGATTTCGGAGCCGTCAGGGGAGACGGACACGCCCACGAGATTGCGAGCCGGCGCCATGGCCGCCTGAGCGGCGGGAGCGGAGGAAGCCGGCTGGGGGCTTGCCACTGGTGCAGCTGGCACATTCACGGCTGCTTGCGGCGGCGGCGCCGGTGTGGCCGGCGCGGGAACCTGTAGAGGCGCTGAAGCTTGCGGAGCCTCCCCGGATCCAACCACGCGGACCAAAAGCCGGTTGCCCTCCGTGGAAACCAAGCACTTGGCCAAATAGGCCTTGTGTATCTCCAGTTTGGCAAGCGAACGGCCCTTTGCGCGGTTAACAGGTTCCACCTTTACCGTGGAAACCGCCCCGCGATTGACGTCCAGCACCTTGGGAATCTGCGTTACGTCTACGTCAGCCAGATCAACCACGAAGGTCTCCGGGTCGTAGTCGTAATAGGTGTAATCAAGGATTGGGTAGGTGCCAGTCAGACCGATGACCACGGACCCGTCCCGGTTGGCGCTGTTCAGCTCCTTCAGGACGTTCAGGGCCCCGGGCTGCGCCTCCTCCGCCAGCACCGGCATAAACACGGCCAGGCTGAGCAACACCGTCAGCAGTATGACTACGCGCTTGTTCATTGTCCCTCCCCTTCTTGGCTCCGGATCTTGAGCGGCAGGTCACGGTAGGGTTTAATAGCCGTTGGGTCGTTCAGCTCCTGCTGGACGACAACCTCTCCATCCTCGTACGAAATGCTGATCACGACGCCGTCGGCGAATTTTTCGCCAGCCACGGCCTTGTAAGGTTTCGCGTCGGGCCCCTGGAACCATGCAACCGTCCCCTGGCCCGTCTTGATGATCGCCTCCAAGGAACAGGACTCGACGGTAAACCTGGCCAACCCCGTGGAACCAGGGTTGACTTTTACCAGGCCCCCCTCCGCTGAAGCGCCCCGAACAAGAGGCGAGAAGGGATCCCGGTCGCCCATATGGCGGTAAAGGCTTTCCCCTTCCTCCAGCATGTTGTCGTCCCCGGAGGAAACCGCCGCGGGCGCGGCGCTCGAGTCCGGGGTGGCTGGTGGCGGCGCCGGAGGTGGCGTTTGTGCCAGCAGGGCGAATGCCAGCCCCAGGGCCACCAGAAATAGCGCCGCCGCGTAAACTACCTTGCGCTCGCTCATGGCTTCTTCTCCATCGCCTGGAACGCGTCCGGGTTTTGCATGTAAACGATGGACTGGAATTTGGCTGTGATGGTCGCGCTGCCCTTGGTTTGACTGCTCCCCTTGATGTCGAGGTCGGCCACGTTGACTATGCGCCTCATGTGGGCAAGCTTGTCAAAAAACATGGCAAGGTCGTGATAGCCGCCGGCCACCTCAACCGTGTAAGGCTGTTGTGAATACAGATCCCCCTTCGTCACGTTGGCTGGAGAGATCGCCTTGATGTCCAGGTTCTGATCCCTGGCGAAGCTCTGGAAAACCCTCAGCAGCTTGCCGGTCTCCGGCTCGGGGGGGATTATTGTTTTCACAACATCAAGCTCGCGAATGATGAGGTCAATCTGGCGCTGAAGCTCATCCGCGCGCCGCTGAGCCTCTTTGCCCTGCCTTATTTGAGCTTCAAGATCCTGGCTCTGCTTTGTAAGTGATGCCAGCGTCTGGCGCTGCCCGGATATGACTCCATACCAGGCTGCCACCAAAAGCACCACTCCCAGAGCAAGGGTGGCCAGGTACTGGCCCCAGCGTGGAAGCTTAGCGAACTGCTCCATGGCTCCCTCCTTACCCTATATTCCGGCGCTCGCCGGCGCCTTTGGCTTTGGCTGTGGTTGCGGGGCAGCCGGGGCCGCCTTTTGAACTTCCCCGGGGTGCGTCCCGGCCACCTGGTATGAGAAGGTCATTGTGAAGCTATAGACCTCCGTCGGGCCAGAGGCCTGCCTTATATTGCCCATCTGCGGCCCCACGAAATCGGGAATGGCAACCACGTTGTCGTAGTAGGTCGAAATCGTCTTGATGCTTCGGGCCATCCCGTCCACTTTGATCTGGCCCGCGCCGCTCTGGGTCACGGAGGTGTACCAGGCGCCGTCAGGCAGCACCTCGACAAGGCGGTTCATCAAGCGGACCGGCAGGCTCTGCTGTTCCTTGAGCTGCCTTATCTGATCAAGCTTCTGGGTGAATTCCGCCTTTTTCTTTTCGAGCTGATCCACCTTCTGGCGGGCGTTCTCGTACTTCTTCAATTCAACCCGCTGCGCCGCGATGGTGTTCTCCATTTGGGTGTTGCGGATATAGTAGTAAGTCATGGTTAAGAGGGCCACCGCCACAAACAAAAGGAGTATCACCCCCAAGAGCACGTAAGGCGGGGCGCCTTCAGCCGCCTTTGGCGCTCCAACCGCCTGGGGCGTGAAAGTGCCTGGCTTTCCCTTCTTAACCCGCTCCTCGCCGAGCAAGTTGATGCGGATCATTTATTCCCCCATCTTCCGAAGGGCCAGGCCCACTGCTACGGCAAAACTCGGGGCCAGGCGGTTAATGGTGTCGACCGGGAACTCCCGCTCCGAAATTGTGATGTTCTGGAATGGGTTCATGATTTCCACGGGAATGCCAAAAAATTGGGAAAGGTACCGGTCGAGGTTAGGAACCTTCGTCCCTCCGCCAGAGAGAACAACCTTGTGGATCGTGTTTTCTCCCGTCGTCACTCGGAAAAAGTCGAGGGTCTTCTTAAGCTCCGCGCCAAACTCCTCGGTCACGGCGTTTAAGATCGGGACGGCCTGCTCCAGGCGCACTCCCTCGGAGGCCTCGCCCTTCTTTGCCGCTTCGGCCTGCTCGAAGGTGAGATTCATTTCGCGCTGAAGCGTGTCGGTGTAATTGTTGCCACCGGCCTGGATGTCGCGCCAGAAGAGCGGCGTTGTCCCCTTCATCACGCTGAGGTTAGTCGTGCTGGCGCCAATGTTGACAAGGACCGTCACCTCGTTTCCATTGATCGGGTAGTTCGTCTCATAGGCGTTTTGAACGCAGAAGGAGTCAATGTCTATGGCGGCGGAGTTGAGCCCTGCCTGGCCGAGGATAGAAGAATACTCCCCGATGAGGTCGCGCTTGGCGGCCACCAGGAGCACGTTGAGGTTTCCAGTGGCCGGGTCGCTGTCCAGTACCTGATGGTCGATCTTGACCTCTTCCAGGTCGAACGGGATGTACTGGCCCGCCTCCCACTGGATGGCCTCCGAAAGCTCCGCTTCACTCATCGCGGTCATTGTAATCCGCTTGGTGATAACGGAGTTTCCGTCTACCGAGGTGGCGGCGTTGTAGTTTTTCACCCCTCCGTCCCTGACGAGCTTTTGAATGGCGGCTATGACGGCGCCAGAATCCATCACCGTGCCGCCAACCACAGCTTCAGGGGGAAGCGGCTCCAAACCGAAGGCCTCCAGCTTGTAGCCCTTGCCTTTGCCCAGATCCTTGAGCTCCACCATCTTGACGGCGGAAGACCCAATATCCAGCCCCAACAGGTTCTTGCTTTTTGAGAAGAACACCGTAGGCTCCCCTTCCTAAGGCGTCTAAGCGCCCCCGAAAACTAATCCACTACTTTAAGATATCGCTCTTAAAGCCAAATGTCAAGTGCGAAAAGAACCTGCCCCTCTTCACCTTGCCCTCCTCGTTACTCAACGCGCCCAAGCAAAAAAACTGAAACACCCGCCGGCAAAGCGTTTGCGCCATCGGAACCGGTTCTAGCGGAGCCGCTTTCGTCGCCGGCGCCCGACCCTCTGCCGATAGTGTACTCCACTTCCAGGGAGGCTTGTCAATGCCCCCCCCGAGGTGGTACCTTTGTCACCTCGCCGCAAAGGACGGCGACACCCCTGGAGGCCCTTTTTGGCGCAACAAGTCCCTCATCAGGATTTGCAATCTTCGACGAGGCGCATTGACGACCTTCTCGCCAAAGAGGGGTTGCCCGCCAACCTTGACGCGGAGCGCGGCCTTCTGGGCGCGATCCTCCTCAACAACGCCCTGTTTGACGAAGTTGCTCCGGTTCTCAAGGAGGATGACTTCGCCCTGCCCGCCCATCTGAGAATGTTCCGCGCGCTGAGCGAGCTTCGCCAGAAACAACAGGCGATGGATCTCGTGACCGTCACCGAGGCGCTCAAGCAGAAGGGGGAACTGGAAGCCGTTGGCGGAGCTGGCAAGCTCGCCGAGCTGATAGAAGGAGTGCCCATGCTCGATTCGGCTGAACACTACAGCCGAATCATCAGGGACAAGGCGATCCTAAGGCGCCTAATCCAGCAGGCGTCCTCGATCATATCAAGCGCCTACACATCTTCCGAGGATGCCGAGAGCATCCTCGCCCAGGCTGAACAGGCTATTCTCGACGTTGGAGAGAGGATGGTAACGCACAGCCTGGTGAGCCTGAAGGAATTCGCCCCCCAGGCGATGGAAACCCTCTTGGCGCTCAGCAAGCGCGACGAACACGTAACTGGCGTTTCCACCGGGTTCGACCAGTTGGACAACCTCACATCGGGATTCCAAAAATCTGACCTCATCATCGTCGCCGCGCGCCCTTCGGTCGGCAAAACGGCTTTCGCCCTCAGCCTTGCGCTTAACGCCGCGCGTGGCGGCCACGCCGTTGCTCTTTTCAGCCTTGAGATGAGCGCCGAGCAGCTCTTCTTCAGGCTCTTGAGCATGGACAGCCACGTTGAACTGCGCAAAATCCGGACCGGCAAAATTCCCAAAGACCGGCAGGCCGAAGTCTCCAAGTCGCTTGTCCGCCTCGAACGCCTTCCTATATATATAGATGACAGCCCGCTTTTGAACGTCCTGGAGATGGGGGCCAAGCTCAGGCGCCTGAAGGCCTCAAAGAAGATGGACATGGTCATCGTGGACTATTTACAGCTCATGCGCGGCGCCGGCAAGTCCGAGAACAGGAACCAGGAAGTTTCCGCCATCTCCCGAGGATTGAAAGCTCTGGCGAAAGACCTGAAGGTGCCTCTCATCGCGCTATCGCAGCTATCGCGCGCCCCGGAAAAGCGGGGGGAGGGAAAGGAGCCCATCCTCTCCGACCTCAGGGATTCGGGTTCCATCGAACAGGACGCCGACCTCGTCATGTTCCTCCACCGCAGCACGAACCCCAGGGCGGAAGAGTCCGAGTCGAGAGGCCGCGCGAAGCTGATAGTGGCCAAACAGCGCAACGGCCCAACCGACACCGTCACCCTCACGTTCCTCGAAGAAGAGGTCCAGTTCGTCAACTACGCGCCAGGCTTCGGCGAGGGAGACGCCGATGGCTGAATTACAGCCGCGGCATCGTCCCACCGTCCTTGAAATAGACCTGGACGCGATCCGCCGAAACGCCGAGAGGCTCAAGCGCCACGCGCGGGGCGCGGCGCTTCTCGCCGTCGTCAAGGCCGACGCTTACGGCCACGGAGCTGTCCAAGTAGCATCCTTATTGGAACGCTCTTCGCTCGCCGAGTGGTTCGGCGTCGCGCTTCTTGAAGAAGCCGCCGTTTTGAGAGAGGCGGGGATTCAGAAGCCGATCCTCATGCTCGGCCCGCTTCACCAAACGCAGGCGAAGGCGGCGCTGGAACGTGGGCTCACGCCGGCGATATACAACCTTGAAATCCTCAAGGCCATCGCGGAAGCTTCAGCTGGACAGCCCTGCGCGATTCATCTGAAGATTGACAGCGGCATGGGAAGGCTCGGCTTCCGGCCCGACGAGCTTCCGGCGGCGCTCGAAACATTGGCCTCCTTTCCCTGGCTGACCGTTGAAGGCTTCTTCTCGAACCTCGCCAGCGCCGACGATCCGGATTCGCCACAAACGGCCTCGCAGATAGCCACGTTTAAAGAGATGCTTTCCCTAGTCCGCGCGCGCGGCCACGATCCAAAGTGGGTTGACCTCGCCAACTCGGCTGGCCTGCTTGCCCATCCCGAAAGCCGGTTCAAAATGGTCCGCCCCGGCCTTGCGCTTTACGGCCTTAGGCCGTCAAGCAAGCTTCCGGACATCGGCCTTGAACAGGCGGCCGCTTTTCGGACGGTCGTGATTCAAGTGAAGGATCTGCCCAAGGGAACGCCCGTGGGCTACAGCGCGACATACGTCACGCCAAAGCCCCAGCGCATCGGCATTCTTCCCATCGGCTACGCCGACGGCCTTCCCAGGTGCGCCGGAAACGAACGCGGCTACGTCCTTGTCCGAGGCAAGAGGTGCGCGCTTCTCGGGCGGGTAAGCATGGACCTGTGCGCCATTGACCTCGAACCCGCCGGCCACGTGACCGAAGGCGAGCCCGTTACGCTCTGGGGAAAAGAGGGCGAAGAAAGCCTGACGCCACAAGACTGGGCCAACTGGGCCGGGACCATTCCCTACGAAATCACAACCCACCTCAACCCCCGCGTCGCCAGACGCTACCGCCTAGACGGAAAGTGGAAGCAAAGCTAAATTCACCACGAAGGTCACAGAGGAAGAACAAGCCGATTAACCGCGGATGAACACGGATGGGCAAGTAAGGCGTCAGGGGTTAGGAGTCAGGAGTAAGACGTTAGACGTAAGACGTTAGACGGCAGTCGGCAGACGGCGGACGGCAGTCGGCAGACGGCGGACGGCAGTCGGCAGACGGCGGACGGCAGACGGCAGACGGCAGCGCGAGTTGATGCGCGGTCGTCGTTCGCCGTTGGGCCGTTGCGTTTGCATGAGCAAGCA
>JAEMPZ010000174.1:0-1913 GCA_022759065.1 Acidobacteriota bacterium
AAGGAAAGATCGTACAACAATTCAACATTCAAAATTATCCTTTGCCCTTGGCCTTTCCTTCGTGCCCTCTGTCTTCGCTGTGGTGAGAATCTTTCCTTTGTGGCCGCGCACCACGCGAACTACGGCAGGCTTAATTCAACGCTGGGCGCAATCTTTGCATTCATCCATCATCCTTCATCTCTCATCTGTCCTCCGTGTCCTTGGTGCCTTTGTGGTGAATCTTCCCGCGCCGGAATGCGGTGGCGGGGTGTCGGAGTGACGGAGGTGGCGATCTGATGTACTATTGTTGCCTGGAGGAGCGCATGGCAGAGCCGAAGCGGGTTGTTATCGTTGACGACAGCCCCGGCTTCTGTTCGATGTGGCGGCGCTTTTTCGAGGAGCGCTACGACGGCAAGGTTGCCGTCGAGAGCTACCTTGACCCCCTGAAGGCGCTCGCGGAGATCAGGCCGGACATCGGGCTCCTTGTTCTTGACCTTGAAATGCCAGGCCTTGACGGCATCAAGTTCCTGGAATACGCCGCCGCCAAGGGGGTGGACAGGCGGCGGGTCGTGATATCCAGCGGCCGCGACGCCGATGAGCTCCACCGGCTCTTCCCGGCCGGGCGCTGCCTGGCGGTCATCAACAAGGATGACCCCGCGCAGCAGGCGGCGTTCCTTATGATTCTGGAATCGGTAATGCGCAAGCCGTAATATTTTGCGCCCCAAAGCTGGCGCGCTCAGCGCCAAAAGGTGGTAGTTATAGATGGCATTGGTAACTGGAAACTTGCCACGCCTGAGACTGCGCAAGGGCCGAATGAGCCGGGTCGCGGCTAATCACCCGTGGGTATTCTCAAACGAACTTCAAGAGGTTTTGCCGCTGGAGCCCGGAACAATCGCGCACCTCGACGGCCCCGGCGGGGAACCGTTAGGAATCGGTTACTTCAATCCGCGCACGCTGATCGCGTTCAGGTGGCTTTGCCGCGGGGGCGACCTGGAAAGCGATTGGATAGAACGCAGGATCGAAAGGGCGGTCGAAAAGCGAGCGGCGCTCTATCCTAACGAAGAGTGCGTCCGCCTGGTTTTCGGCGAATCCGACTCTTTGCCCGGCCTCGTCGTTGACAAGTACGGCGATTGCCTTGCCCTTCAGGTGTCAACGGCTGGAATGGAGCGGCTGAGAGAGCGGGTTGAAGCGGCGCTTTTCAATTTGCTGAAGCCGCGCCAGATAGTGCGCAAGGATGACAGCGCTTCGCGCGAACTCGAAGGGCTGCAACGGGGCGTCACGGCTGTGATGGCCGCGGAAAGCAGCGTAGCGGAGGTTTCATATCTTGGCTTGAAGCTGCGCGTGGACCTGGCCGAGGGGCAGAAGACGGGCCTCTTTCTCGACCAGCGCGAGAACGTCCGCGAGCTGTTGCGCCTCATGCCGCGTGGCGCGACTTTTCTGGATGTTTTCTGTTATCAGGGAGTCTGGGGATTGGCGGCGCTGAAGGCCGGGGCCTCGCGCGCCAGCTTTGTTGACGCCTCGCCTTCAGCCTGCATCGCCGTCCAATCCACTCTGGCGGCGAACGGCCTGCCCGACTGCGATATCCACCAGGGCGACGCCTTTGACGTGCTCCCGCTTCTGCAAAGTTCCAAGGAGCGCTTTGGCGTAGTCGTAACCGATCCGCCGGCCTTTGCCAAATCAAGGAAGCACCTGCCGGAAGCGCTGAAGGCCTATTCCCGCCTCAACGAAATGGCCATGCGCCTCGTGGAGCCTGGTGGTTTGCTGGTGGCGTGTTCCTGTTCGCATCACGTCGGGATGGAGACTTTTCTGGAGGCGCTCGGCGAATCGGCCCAGAGAGCCCGCCGCACCGCCACGCTGCTCGAATTGCGGGGACAGGCGCCCGACCACCCCGTGCTTCTCAATTTCCCGGAAGGCGCCTACCTCAAGTGCGCCAT
>JAEMPZ010000174.1:2013-12066 GCA_022759065.1 Acidobacteriota bacterium
GCTGATGGAGGGAATGCGGATGAGCAGCTTGGCCATCGAGGTTAAAGACCTTGCGAAGACCTTCAAGGGCCACCTTTCAATAGGCCGCATCCACGCTCTTCGCGGCGTGGACCTTGCCGTTCCCACCGGGGTGATTTACGGTTTTCTCGGGCCCAACGGCGCTGGCAAGACGACGACGCTGAAGGTTATGGCCGGCCTTTTGAAGCCTGACAGGGGGGAGGCCAAGCTGCTTGGCGTTCCCGTTGGGGAGAAGCGCGCCCGGGAGCGCATCGGTTTTTTGCCCGAGACTCCGTACTTTTACGATTACCTGACAGGGGCGGAGCTCCTCATGTTTTTCGGGCGGCTTCACGGGTTGGGCAAGGCCGCCTTGGCCGAAAAGGTTCCCGCGCTGCTTCGCATCGTTGGCCTCGAAGGCAAAGGGGACTTGCCGCTGCGGAAATACAGCAAGGGCATGCTTCAAAGGGTCGGCTTGGCGCAAGCGCTCATCAACGAGCCTGAACTTATCATCCTAGACGAGCCGATGAGCGGGCTTGACCCGATAGGGCGCCGCGAGATCAGGGACCTGATCCTTTCTCTCAGGGCCGAGGGCAAGACGGTTTTCTTCTCGTCGCACATTCTGGCTGACGCCGAAATGATCTGCGACGAAGTGGCAATCCTCGCTTCCGGGCGCGTGGTTAGCCAGGGTTCATTGGAAAAACTCCTGAGCGGCGAGGTTCGCTTTTGGGATGTGAGTCTTTCCGGCTGGAGCGCCGAGGCGCCTTTGGCCATCGGCCAAGTGGTCACGCGCCACGACGGCCAGCTTCTCGTGCGCGTTCAGCTCGAGGATGATGTCCAGACTCTTCTTGACGCGGCCCGTTCGGCCGGCGCCAGAATACTGGCGGTCACGCCGCACAAGGCGTCGCTCGAGGATCTTTTCATGTCTCAGATTCCAGGAGGCGCAAAATGACCACCACTCCGAAAGGGCTCTCCCTCGGATGGGCGCAGACGCGCGCTTTGGCGGCCAACACTTTCCGCGAATCGGTGCGAAGCAGGGTGTTTTACATCCTCATGGCCTTCGCCGTGGCCATGCTTCTCTTCAGCGCGGTGATGAGCCTCTTGACCATAGGTTCGCGGGCCAAAATCATCATTGACCTCGGATTGACGGTCACTTCGTTCATAACCGTCATGACGGCCATCTTCGTCGGCATCGGGCTCATTTACACCGAGGTTGAGAAAAAGACCATTTACAACGTTTTGAGCAAGCCTTTGGGCCGCGCCCAGTTCATCATAGGCCGCTATATCGGCATGATGGCCGTTCTGGCGGTCAACCTTTTCGCCATGCTCGCGCTTTTGGGCCTTCTGCTGCTTTTGTTCAAGGGGTTCACATGGAAGATTTTCGCCGCGGGCGGATTCATCTACCTGGAACTCGCGATCCTGACCGCCATCGCCCTTTTCTTCTCGTCCGTCACGTCGCCGGTTATAAGCGCCATATGCACCATGGCTTTCTATATCGTCGGACACACCAGCTCGGCTTTGCTCGAAAGCCTCGCCCCGCGCATTAGCGGCCCTCTGGGCAAAAAGGCGGCTGTCTGGTTTTTTCACCTTCTGCCCGACCTCAACGTGCTCAACGTGACGAACCTCATTTCCTACGACATACCGATCGCCCACGGCTTCACGGCGCGGGCCATCATATATACGGCGGCGTACGTAACGCTTCTTCTGACGGCGGCCTGCATGGCATTCAGCCGCCGCGACCTGGTGTAGGGCGATGCGCAGGCTTCTCGGGCTGTTGCTGATAATCTCGCTCTTCGCGGCGGTGGTTCCCCTGCACCGCTCGCTCTATGCCTTGACTCAGACTTACCCGGATGATTTCCGCTCCTATTACATTCCCGACAGCGCGCACATGGAGGTGTTATCGCTTGGCTACAAGAACTTCTGGGCCGACCTCATTTTCATCTGGTCGCTCCTCTACTATGATTATTACAACCGTGACGTCCGTTACACATACCTGGAGCGCACCTTTAACGTGATAACCGATCTGGATCCCCGTTACAGGGAGGCCTACGTGATGGGCGCGCTCTTTGCCTTCATGGGGCAGAAGTGGGACCTCCTCTACAGGTTCGAGGACAAGGGGCTTCTGGCATTGCCGAAGGACACGGTCCTGGCCTACGACGCCGGCACGTATGCCCTCTTTTGCGAGAAAAATTCCGAGAGGGCGGCTCGCTACTTTACGATCGGCATGGAGAGGGATCCAAACAGGACTCTGTTCAAAAAGCTGCTGGCGTACTCGCTTGAAAAGAGCGGGGACCTGCAAACGTCCCGCCAATTCTGGTCGGACATATACGAGGAGAACAAAGAGGGCAAGACGCCGGAGGAGAAATACTACCGTGGCGTGGCGTTGCGCAACCTGTGGGACATCAAAGTAACTATTGACACCGAGGCGCTGAAGAAGGCGGTTGACGGTTACAAGAGCCGCCACGGCCGCTTTCCGGCCACGCTCAAGGCCCTGGAACTGGAAGGCTTCGTCAAGGCGCTTCCGCTTGACCCGGACCAGAAACCTTACGCCTACGACGCCAAGGATGGGAGCGTTTCCTGCGTTTCGCATTTTGACTTCAAGGCGGCGTTCGGGCAATGGTGACGCTGCTGCTGGCTTTTTCCACGGCGCTTGGCCTCGTGATAGGGTCTTTCTGCAATGTGGTCATTCACAGGCTTCCGCGGAACGAATCG
The DNA here is from genome assembly GCA_022759065.1 of Acidobacteriota bacterium. GTDB lineage: Bacteria > Acidobacteriota > UBA4820 > UBA4820 > DSQY01 > JAEMPZ01. The sequence continues at coordinate 4,720 of JAEMPZ010000174.1, forward strand.
CTTCTCTACCCCGGGTCGCACTGCCCCCGTTGCGGAGCGGCTGTCCGGTGGTACCACAATGTTCCCCTGGCCGGATGGCTGCTTCTCAAGGGCCGTTGCGCCGACTGCCACGCGCCGATTTCGCCCAGGTATCCCATCGTTGAGGCCATATCGGGCGCGCTGTTTCTCGCCTGCGCGTGGCGGTTCGGGCTGGCGTGGGCGACTCCAGCCGCCTGGCTTTTTTGTTCGATGGTCCTGGCCCTTGCGCTCATTGACCTGGAACACCAGCTCCTTTTGGACCGCCTGACCTACCCTGGAATAGTCCTGGGGCTTGGCGCCAGCTTCCTCGTTCCTTGGACGCGTCCTCTTGATTCAGTGCTCGGCGCGGCCGCCGGCGCGGCTGTTCCAGCGCTCCTGATCGGCCTTTACGCTCTTAGAGGCATCGAGGCGATGGGGTGGGGTGACGTCAAGTTCATGGCCATGATCGGCGCCTTCCTTGGCTGGCGGGGCGCGCTTCTGACTCTTGTTGGCGGCTCGATCATAGGCATCGTTGTTGGAGGCTCGTGGCTGCTCATGGCGCGCCGCTCCAGGACCACGCCGCTTCCATTTGGAACCTTCCTTGGAGCCGCCGCCATCGGCGCCCTCTTTTTTGGCGAGACCGCCTGGTCCTGGTACCTAGGCCTTTTCACCTGGGGGCCAAAATGACCGCTTCCACTTCCGAAGCAAGGCGCCTCCTTATTTGGGGCCTTCTTGGGACTTGTTCCCTGATGGTCATCCTCGTTACATGGAGCCTCTACGGCCTGATAGGAGAGATGCGCGGGCAGGAAAAGGAAGTCCTCTCCAGGGTGCGCGCGCTTGGAGAAGCCTCGCGGCAGGAGCTCGCCATGCGCGATTTCCAGCAACCCGGCGGCGGCGCGATGGCGCTTCTGTCCCCTTCGAGGGACGCGTTAGGGCTTTTGTTGCCGAAGCAGGTGGCCGTGCGCTTCGGCAAACGCTTGCTCTGGGCCGTCCCCCAGTTGGCTCCTCCAGAGGCCGACATCCCGGAGAAAGGGCTGAGCACGGTCTCAAGAACGGCTCCAGGCCAGTGGGTTTACGCCGTGACGCTCGAAGATGGAAGAACCTTCATGGCCGTTTTTGACGGGCCGTCTTATGCGCGGGCGGCGGCGCGGATAAAGACCGCCGTGGCTTTCGAAGTGGCGGCAGCCCTCGCGCTGATTCTCTTCTGGGGGCTCCTCGCTTGGCGCCTCTATGCTTCATACCAGGCGATGATGACGACCATGGGGCAGGCCAATGGCCTGTTCGCAAGAACGCAAAAGGGGGAGATCGCTCCGCAGGACATGGTGGCAATGTTCCAGCAGACCGTCTCGGAGCTGAGGCAGCGCACGCTGGAGCTTGAAAGACTTCACCAGGTAGAGCGGCGACGCGCGCAGGACGTGGAGGCGATGGTCAAGGCCCTTTGCGAAAACCTTGACGCCGGCTACCTGCGCTTCGACGCGGAAGGGCGCCTGGCAAAAGCGAACGCTGATGGCAGGAGGCTTTTGGGGTTGCCCACTGTCCCTTTGTTGGGCGAGAGCGCTGAGAGGACTTTCGCCCCGTTGCCAGAGATCGGCGCGCTTCCGGGCGAAGCCGTAAAATCGAGGTCTGTCGTAATAAGGGACGAGGTGCCCGGCGCGGAGGGCCGCCTTCTCCAGGTTACGGCGATTCCTATTTTCAGCCAGACCAACAGCCCGCAGGGGGCGCTACTGGTCCTGAGGGACATGACCAGCTACTACAAGATGGCCCGCGACCTGCGCGAGACGGAGGCGCTGAGCCGCCTTGGCGAAGTGGCGGCCGGCGTCGCCCACGAGGTTCGCAATGGATTGAACGTCCTTATGCTCCAATTAAAGCTGCTTCGAGAAGACCACGCTGAGTTGGCCGAGGAGAGCCGCCTGAAACTCGTCGAGCAGGAAATTGCCCAGCTTGCCAAGGTCGCCAGCGACCTGCTTTTCTATGCCCGCCCGCTCAAGCTCGAAAAAGAGCCCGTCAAAATGGCGGCCCTTCTCGAAACGGTTGCCGATGCTTTGAGGGGACTGTTCCCAGGCTTGAAGGCAACCGTTGAAGCTGATGCGGGCCTTTCCGCTGACTGTGATCCGGAAGCGCTTTCCCGCGCGCTTCTGAACATCGCGCAAAACGCCGCGGAGGCGGCGTCGCAGGCGCATCCGGGAGAAGGCCGGGTGCGATTATGCGCCGGAATGCAAGAGGAGAAGGGCGTATTTGTTGTCGTCGAGGACGATGGCGCGGGCATTCCGCAAAACGTGCGCTCGAACCTTTTCGCGCCTTTCGTCACTGAAAAACCCGGCGGGACCGGCCTGGGGCTTCCGATCGCCCGCAAGATTGCAAGAGAACACGGTGGAGACCTATGCCTCTGCGCCGGCGAAACCCTCCCCGGCGCCGCATTCAAACTCACGTTGCCGTAGCAATGAAAGATGATAGATGATGGATGATGGATGAGGGATGGCAAGGTGCGCCAGTCACTCATCTTTCATCGTTCATCAATCATCTCTCATCCGTTATCTCTCGCTTCCGCTAGTAGCTAGTGGCTTCGAGCCGCACTTTGCCTCTGAAAGCGTGGTATATCCAGGCCGTGTAGGCTATGACCAGAGGCATTCCCACAAGCGCCATTATGAGCATGGTTTTCAGCGTGAGCGGCGTGGATGAGGCGTTGAAAGCCGTCAGGTTGTTGTTGGGGTCGCTCGACGAGGGGGCAAGCAAGGGATAGGCGCCCACGGCAAGAATCAGGTTCAAGGAGGCTATGCAAAGCGAGGAGGCGTAGAACGCGCCCAAAGCCCTGCCCTTGCGAAGCATCAGAGGCAGCATGATCGCGCCCAAAATCAGCGGTGCCACCGCAAGCCACGCGGCCGGGGAAGCGAAGTATCTGGCCGCCACGGGTTTTGCCTCGATCGCTCCCCACGAAGCGGCAACAAGATATAGAATGATGAAGGCGACGTAGGACCTGAGAGCCCAGTTTTCCGCCCGCTTCTGCTGTTCGCCTTCCGTTTTCACCGCGAGATAAGTGGCGCCCTGCATCGTGAACATGCAGAGGCTCAAAAGGCCCACGAGAATTGAGAAGGGATTCAGGAGCCCGAAGAATGTCCCCGTAAAATTGCCATCAGCGTCAATCGGAATGCCGCGCATCAAGTTTCCGACGGCGACGCCAAAAAGCACCGAGGCGAGCACGCTGCCAATTGAAAAAAGCCAGTCCCAGAAATTGCGCCACGCCGGCGAAGCATTCTTGCTTCTAAACTCGAGCGAAACAGCGCGCAGAATGAGCGACAGCAGCACGAGCATCATTGCAAGGTAAAAGCCCGAAAAGACGGTAGCGTAAACTTTTGGGAAAGCCGCGAAAAGCGCTCCGCCTCCCGTCAAAAGCCAAACCTCGTTGCCATCCCACACGGGCCCTATCGCGTTGAGGGCGATCCTGCGCTCGTTGTCGTTCTTTCCGGTCACGATGTGCAGTATTCCTACCCCAAGGTCAAAGCCGTCGAGCACCGCGTAGCCGGTGAAGAGGACTGCAATCAAAGCAAACCAAACCGCATTGAGGGTCATGGCCTTGCCTCCCGGTCCTCGTGGGGACCTTCAAGAATGACCTTTTTGTTAAGTGAAAAACCGAGAGCGAACAGAGCCGAGTACAAGAGCAGAAAAAGGACGATGGAGGCCAGAATCTGGCCGGCCGGAACGGTTACGGAGAAAGCGTCTTTGGTGCGAAGGAGGTGGTAGACGATCCACGGCTGCCTTCCCACCTCTGCTGTCATCCAGCCGAGCTCGTTCAAAATGAATGGCAGCGGAATGCACCAGAGAAGCAGCTTCAAGTACCAGCGCTGCTTGTCCAGGGAGCCTTTGTACAGGAACCAGACCCCGAGCAGTGCAACAAGCGCCAGGAACATTCCGGGGAAAACCATCGCATGAAATGTCATCGCGGTCAGCGCGACTGGGGGAAGGTCTTCCTGAGGAAAGGCGTCCAGCCCAAGCACCTTGGCGTTCCAATCGTAGTAGGTCATGAAGCTCAAGAGCTTCGGAATGCCGACCTCGGGCAACGGGTGGCCAAGGAGCAGAAGCGGGGCCCCCTCCTGGGTCTTGAAGAGCGCCTCCATCGCCGCGAACTTCTCGGGCTGGGTATGCGCCACCTGCCTGGTGTGCCAGTCCCCTACTATCGCGGCGCCAGCAGTCGCCACAAGCGCGAAAACGATGGCCACCGCCAGCGACTTTCGGGCGAATTCAGCGTGGCGGCCTTTCAGAATGTACCAGGCGCTTATGCCGGCCACGAAGAAGGCGCCGGTCACCCATGCGCCCATTATGGCGTGGGTGAAGCGTGGCAGCGTGGAGGGATTGAAAACGGCATCAAAGAAGTTCGTCAGCTCGGCCCTGCCGTTGGCAAGCTTGAACCCGGCGGGCGTCTGCTGCCAGGAGTTGGCGACGATGATCCAGAAGGCCGAGAGCGTGGCGCCCAAAGCCACCATCAGCGAAGCGAACCAGTGCGCCCTTTTGGACACCTTGTTCCAGCCGAAAACCAGCACCGCCAGAAATCCCGATTCCAGGAAAAAGGCGAAGATTCCTTCGGCGGCCAGGGGCGCCCCGAAGATATCTCCCACGAACCTGGAGTACGGCGCCCAGTTGGTTCCGAATTGAAACTCGAGGACTATGCCCGTTGCCACCCCTACGGCGAAATTGATTCCAAATAGGTGGACCCAGAACCTGAGCATCTGGTCGTAAACCGGTTCATTGCGCTTCAAACGGAGCGTCGCCATTATAAAAAGAATGACGCCCATCCCGATGGTCAGCGGGGGGTAGATGTAGTGAAACATGGCCGTCAGGGCGAATTGTACCCTCGATAACACTAACGCATCCATGCCTTCATGCCTCCTTTCATCTGGAACGCCGCTTGGCGTCTTTGGCCCCCGGCGCCGCCTTGGCGCGCGAGGCCGGTTCATCGCTCTTATTCACAAGGGAACTAAACTTGACGCCGTCAAGGAATGTTTCGAGGGCCGCGTTCGCTTGAACCCACGCCCGCCTGACGGCGCAGCCATCGGATAGAGTGCAGCGCTCCGGCTTCTCGGTGCATGTATTGAGGACGAGCCCGCCCTCCATGGCAACGACCACGTCTAGAAGGCTTATTTTGCTGGCCGGCCTTGCAAGGGCTATCCCGCCGCCGCATCCGCGCGTGGTCTTCAAAATGCCGGCGGCCGACAGCCGGCTGACGATCCGGCGGATGAAGGCTGGAGGAATCAGGCGTCTGCGGGCTATGTCGCCCGTCGTGAAAAGGGCGCCCTTTCCGCCGCTGGAAAGGTGAAGGACTATCCGCGCCGCGTAATCCGTATGTCTGGAAATTCCAAGCATTCCTCCTCCCAAAGCGGCCAGGCTATAATGTTAGCACAACGGTCACCTTTGTCAATAGCAAATAACTTCTTTTCTTTCGGCGTGGCACAACCGTCGCCGAAGGCACTCCCACTTCCATCGCGGAATTTCGGGGGGCGGGCCGGCTTTCACGATTCCGCCAGCCTGCCCGTGCTGGCGGGCGGGGGTTCACTCGGCGAGGACGACGAGGTTTTTTCCGCTCGCTTTCGCGTGGTATAGCGCCTGGTCCAGGCGGCGCAGGATAGTGGGCACATCCTGCTCGCCATGGAGGTTTTCCGACGAGAGGACGGCGAATGAGCACCCCATGGCGATGCCGCGGGATTCTTCCCTCGGCAGGGCTCGCGCGCCGATCACCTGCCGGATCTTCTCGGCTTTTTCGAGCGCCGCCTTCTGATCGCAATTTACGAGCAGCAGGAGGAACTCGTCGCCTCCGTACCGGGATGGGACGTCCTCGCGCCTCAAGGCCGTTCTGAAGATGTCTCCTATCCTCCTAAGCACGCGGTCGCCCGTCTCATGGCCGAGCTGGTCGTTGACAACCTTGAAATCATCGAGGTCCGCCATTAATAGCGCGAAGGGCGCGCGGTGGCGCGACGAGTAGGCCAGTTCCTCTTCAAGCCTGTAAAGGAAGTAGGAACGGTTGTAAAGCCCGGTTAGCGGGTCCTGAATGGCCTGAAGGTGCAGGAAGCAATTCTCGAGGCCTATGACGAGCGACTGAACGCAGGTCTCCAAAAGCGCCTGGCGGTGGGAGTAGCCGGCATTCGGCCGGGAGGAGTAAATGACGATTCCTCCGAACGGCTCGCCCCCGTGAATCAAAGGCACGCCGTAAACGGATGACGGGATGACGAAAGGCGCCGTCTCAAGAGGCAAAAGAAACTCATAGAGCCGCTCGCCAAGGCGTTCGGAAGCTTCGCTAAGCGGCAGCTCGTCGTACTGAAAACGTTTCTCCTCGGGGAGGGTCGTTGAGCGGCTCTTCTCCCCCTCGACCTGAACCAGGTAAACGGACGAGGCGTAGCGGTGGTAAAAGATGACGCCGATGCCGTCCGCGCCAAGTTCTTTGCAAAGGGCGCGGGTAAAGGACTCAACCATCGGCATCACGTCGAGGCCGGAGCTTGCCGCCGCGGAAACGCGCCCGAGGAGGGTAAGGTCCTCCACCTTGCGCTTGAGGTCGGCTTGAGCGGTAGTCAGGTAGTGCAGGAGCGCAGAGCCCATCAGCGTGAATAGCGCCAGCAACAGAAAGCTGGCGATGCCCGTGGCCGTTCCAGCGGCCAGAAGGCTCAGGAGATAGCCCAGAGCGAAGATGGCCACGGTATGCTTAAGGTCAACCGCAAATGACTCGAAGATGAAAAGCTTCAGGTCGGCCCCTTTAAAAAATTCAGTTGGGATGAAGAAGAGGTTGTTGGCCAGAAAGTAAGCCCCAAAAGCCACCGCTGCCGCCAACAGGCAGCGGGGCGTTTCGGAAGGGGGAAATGTTCCGCCCGTGACCTGATAGGCCAATAGAACTCCGGCGAAGCGAAGCATCCGGTTGCCGGCGTTTTCGAGCAACAGCCAGCCGTAGAAAGATTTTCTTGGCTCCCTCCTCGTTCGTATCGCGATGTCAAGAACGGTGGACGAAAGCGCCATAAGAAGGCCGTAAATTGGCGCGGCAAGGAAAAAGGCCGCGAGCGCGAAGGCGATGTCGAACGAGACGTAGTACCCGGACATCATTGAAAACTTGTAAGGGACGGCCGCCCACGACAAGAGAAAGAGCGCGGCCAGAAGCAGCCAAGGGCTTAAAACCAGATGGTTGCCGGCCAAAAGCGGTAGGGCCGGGCCCAAGGAAAGGGAAGTGGCATTAAGGCCAAAGAGAGCGGCCCAAGCCATTGCCCCCGCGAGAAACATCACAACAGCGTATATTCGCCGTGAAGCGCTCATCGTCCCCACCGCCCAATTCTACGCGCTTCCCCACCCTCTTGCAAGAACCAAGGATGGAGGCGGAAG